>JAXJVZ010000186.1:0-4435 GCA_036308285.1 Agathobacter sp.
TAGCAGTTGTATTCTCCATCCTGGTAGTTCATGCTTTCTCCATCGTCATGGTAATGGATATACTCGCAGTCTTCTCCCGGGTAGTAGTCAAAGCGCATCTCTTTGATTTCTTTTTGGCCTACATACTGCATTACCGGATATTTTGGTATGATTGATCCTGCTTTTACAAATATTGGACATTTTTCGATTGGGGCATCTGCTATGATGTACTGAGAGCCCTGGAATTTCTCCTTGGTAAAGTAGTCATACCACTCACCCTCTGGTAAGTATACCATTTTTTTAACCTGCCCTGGATTTACTACAGGTGCTACTAAGATGCTGTCGCCTACCATGAATTCGTCGTTCATATTTACTGCCTCAGTATCATCAGGATAATTCAGGATTAATGGTCTTACAATTGGCATTCCTGTCTGCGAGCATTTATAGAACAAATCGTAGAAGTATGGGATTAGTTCATATCGAAGTTCAACGTACTTTCTGTAGATATCTACTACTTCGTCACCAAACTGCCATGGTTCCTGGTATCTTGTTCCTTTTGCGCTGTGGTTTCTAAATAATGGTGAGAAGCATCCTACCTGCACCCATCTTAAAAGAAGTTCCGGTGTTACGTCTGAGCCGAAGCCACCTACGTCTGTTCCTGAAAATGCCATTCCACTCATTGCAAGGTTACATAATTGTGGAATTGCCATCTGTAAGTGAGCCCAGATACTATGGTTATCTCCAGTCCATGCTGTTGAGTATCTGTGGGTTCCTGCATAGCAGGCTCTTGTTATGATAAATGGTCTTCTCTTATCATATTTTAGAAGTCCGTCATATGTTGCTTTTGCCATAAAATGACCGAAGAGATTATGGATTTCTCTGTGGTCAGTTACTCTGTCTCCGTTTCTAAATACTACATCATCCGGAAGTGGTCCTCTAAAGCTTGCAGGCTCATTCATGTCATTCCAAACGCCTCTTACACCTGCATCTACCAAGGCTTTCTGGTTGTCCGCCCACCATTTTCTTACTTCTTCATTTCCAAAATCAGGGAAGACACTCTCGCCAGGCCAGACTTCGTTTACATATACATTACCTTCTGCATCCTTTGCAAAATATGAATTCTTAATACCCTTGTCGTATACCTCATAGCCCTCTTCCTTTTTAACACCAGGGTCGATAATTGTAACAATTTTGAAACCATCGTCAGAGAGCTCTTTGATGTAATCCTTAACATTTGGGAACTTCTTATCATCAAAAGTAAATACCTTAAAATTATCCATATAATCAATATCCATATGGATAGTGTCGCAAGGTATCTTATATTTTCTCATGTTGTCAGCAATCTCTCTTACCTCTTCTGCTGTTGAATAGCTCCATCTTGACTGATGATATCCGAGAGTAAATAACTGTGGAACATTCATTCTTCCTGTAAGATAAGTAAATGAAGAAATTATTTCAGCCATGCTTTCACCAGCAAAATAATAGTAATCAATATTTCCATCATCTGCTGCCATATAGTAATAATCAGTGCTTTCTTTTCCCATATCAAAATATGCATGATAACTGTTGTCTAAGAAAATTCCATAAGGCTTTTTGTCTGTTGTTGCAATAAAAAATGGAATAGACTTATATAAAGCCTTAAAGCAGTCAACCTGTGGAGCAGGGTCATCTGTATTCCACATTTCATACATATATCCCTTCTTGTTAAGGAATCCTGTTTTATCACCAAGACCATAAATTCCCTTTACATTGGAAATATCCTTTAACAATGTAAACTTATAATCAGCCTCTCCCTCTACAGAATGACCTTCACCTTCCAAAAGCTTCTTGTCTGCCTCTGAAATTGTTGCCATTAATGTTCTCTCTCCTCTGTAATCAGCACAGAGAACATTGTTCTCTTTATCTAAAAAATCCACCTTATAATCATCATAAACATTTATACAAATCTTATCTGTTGTAATCTGGATACACTCATCAAGCCTCTTAACCTCAAAATCCCCTTCTGGCTTTACATCCTCAGATATAGCATCTGTAGTTCTTTCGATTCCATCAATATCCTGATAGACTCTTATGATGTCATCCCTTACAACTTCTACAAAACCTGTTGCCTTTTCAAATTCCAGTAGCACTTTCTGATTTTCAATTTTGAAATTCTTAATCTTTCCTGTCATTTTATCCTCTCCCTATATCATTTATTATTCCCGAATTCTATTTCGAGATATTTTACCACCTATTATGAATTTTATTTACCTACGACGGTAATTTATCACTTTGTCTTCTCTTATGTTATCTTATTGTCTTGTTTTTTACCGCCTGTTTGCATTTTTCCTTACCTGCGACGGTAATTTATCGCTTTGTCTTCTCTTATGTTATCTTATTGTCTTGTTTTTACCGCCTGTTTGCATTTTTCCTTACCTGCGACGGTAATTCACAAATATATCCACTGCCAATACAACTCGCCACACCCCACTTTATTGCGCCAATCCGTAAATCTCGGTCCCTAGAAGGTGGCTCGGTCAAAAGAATGGTGGCTCGGTCCCAAGAATAGGGTTCGGTCAAAAGAAGGCGTATACATATTTGTTGGTAGACCGTAAAGCAACATCGGCACTTAATGAGCTAGGTGCCAACGGTGCCTAGCGAATTTAGTACCGCTATGTTGCGCCCCGAGCGAAAGCGTGTCTACAAACAAATATGTATACGCCTTCTTTTGACCGAACCCTATTCTTGGGACCGAGCCACCTTCTTGGGACCGAGCCACCCTTCTTGGGACCGAGCCACCGCACTAAAGGAAAAAGCTCATCTCATGCCACTCTTCGCCACCCCAGGTAGAATTGGCAATTCCATTGTCCACAAAGCCCATTTTCCTGTACATGTCTACCTTTGCATCCAGACATGTAAGTATAAGTGTCTTTCTTCCATTTACCCGTTCCCTCTTCGCATACTCGTTAACAACAGCTGTTGCAAGTCCCTGTCCGCGGTATTCTGGAAGAATATCAAGTCCTAGTAACATAACCGACTCGCCATCAGGCTCATACAGATTCTCATCCACAAAAAACTCATCCCTAAATTTTGTTTCACTTGTAGATAAGCCGTTTAAAAATCCTGCAAGCTTTCCACTTTCCTTATCAACTGCAACCATAAACAAATCTGGAGCCTTGGCTATTCTGTCCTTCATATGCTTTGGCGAACAGGCCTCATTAGGTGGAAAACATATCTGCTCAATTTCTGTTGCAAAATTTGCTTCTTCCTGCCTTATACTTCTAAATTCGAAGCATTCTACTATATCTTTTTTCATCCAATAATAACCTCAACTATTTTCTCAATAACGCCTAAGCGTTCCTGCTGCAAAAATCGAGTCATCTTTTCTGACACTTTCAATTGCAAAATTCCATAACACAAAAGGGTGTCCAACGAACACCCTCTTAGTTTAGATTTTACCTGTATATGGTCTAATTTATGCATTAACAATTGCCTGTGCTAACTTGTCCATTGCAACCTCATTCTCAGGCTTGTATGTAGACTTAATTGTTACAACATCATCAAGAATTGTGACATTCTTCATTGACTCTAAATATTTGCGCATTGCATTTGCAGCTGTTGGGGCCCATGTTCCATTCTCTAAAAGACCTACAGTTCTGTTCTGGTAAGTCTTAATCTGTAAATGATGTAAGAAGTCTTCCATTGGAACGAATGCGTTGCCATCATATGTTGCGGCACATAAAATCATTCTGTCATAGCGGAATGCATCCTCAACACACTCAGCCATATCTTCACGAGACAAGTCAGCGATTGCAACCTTTTCCTCACCGAGAGCTTTAATTTTTTCTGCAAGAATCTCTGCAGCTTTTTTTGTATTTCCATGAATAGAAGCATATGCGATAAATACGCCCTTATTCTCTGGTGTATAACTTGACCACTTATCATATAAATCGATGTAGTAGCCTAAGTTCTCTGTTAAAATTGGTCCGTGAAGAGGAAGAATCTTCTCTATTTCAACTTTAGCAGCTTTCTTTAAAAGTGCCTGCACTGAAGCTCCGTACTTACCAACAATGTTAAAGTAGTTTCTTCTTGCCTCGCATGCCCAGTCCTCATCTGTATCAAGAGCACCAAACTTTCCGAATCCGTCTGCCGAGAATAATACCTTCTCAGAGCTTTCATATGTCACCATAACCTCTGGCCAGTGAACCATTGGTGCCATTAAGAATGTAAGAGTATGGCTTCCAAGTGAAAGTGTGTCACCTTCTTTTACCTCAAGCTTTCTGTCCTCGATATCTACATCAAAGAACTGCTTAATGAAAACAAAAGTCTTAGCTGTTCCAACTACTGTTGCATTTGGAAACTTCTCAATTGCATAAGCTAATGAACCTGCATGATCTGGCTCCATATGCTGAACAACGATATAGTCAACACTGCGTCCCTCAAGAGCCTGGTCAAGATTCTTGCTCCACTCTTCTAA
>JAXJVZ010000187.1:0-1906 GCA_036308285.1 Agathobacter sp.
AATGTTGCTTTACTTAGCAGAACAACAGATCCTCAGACAATTTACGTTAAGGATAAGCTTAATCGTGATGATATTATCGATTTCACAGATTTCGATATGGTTAACTACCAGTGGAGAATTATGAGACAGGCTCTCAATGAGGAAATCGCTACAGCTATCATGATCGGTGATGGACGTGAGGAAGGATCAGAGGATAAGATCTCTGAGACACATATTCGTTCAATCTGGAATGATGATGAGTTATACACAATTCACCAGGATGTTGATATTGCAGCAGCTAAGGCTGAAATTCAGGGAACAGATACAGGTGCTAACTTCGGCGACAACTATGTTTACGCAGAGGCTATTATCTCAGCAGCTCTTTACTCTCGTGAGAAGTATAAGGGATCAGGAAATCTTAAGTTCTACTGCACACCTCACTTACTTAATGTAATGCTTCTTGCTAGAGATATGAACGGTCGTCGTATTTACAGCTCTAAGGCTGATCTTCAGGCAGCACTTAATGTATCTGCTATTGAGACAGTTGAGCAGTTTGAGGGACTTGTAAGAACAGACAAGGAACTTAAGAAACATGAGTTACTTGGAATCTTCGTAAACCTTGCAGACTACCAGGTTGGTTCTACAAAGGGTGGAGAGATTACAAAGTTCGAGCAGTTTGATATCGACTTCAACCAGCAGAAGCTTCTTCTTGAGACACGTATCTCAGGAGCTTTAACAAGAGTACAGTCAGCTATCGTACTTGAGATGCCTGTAACAGAATAATCTAAAACTTGGAACGTACTCGGGTGTCCTTCTTGACCCCCGGGTTCTTTAAAAGATAAGGAGCAAATGATATGAATAAATGGTTTGGAAAAGTTGGATATGCTGTTACTGAAGAAGTTGAACCAGGTTTATATGAGCCTACAATTACAGAAAGATCATGTTACGGAGATGTTATTAATAAGCGTTGGCAGCATCAGAATTCTGGTGAAATAAATGATAACATCAATCTTTCAAAAGTAATTAGTATTATTGCAGATCAGTATGCATATCAGAATTGCTCAAATATTGTATATGTGGAATACATGGGTACGAAATGGAAAGTATCAGATATAGAACCTGATCATCCAAGATTAAAATTGTCAATTGGAGGTAAATATAATGGCTAGTAGACTAGAATTACAAACTAAACTGGAAGAGCTATTAGGTAGTAGAAATGTATACTACCAACCTCCAGAAACAATCAAAATGGAGTACCCAGCAATAAAGTATTCTAATAACAGTATCAATAAAAAATCTGCCAACGATACAGCTTATATGCTTAATAAAAGCTATGAGCTTATAGTGATTGATAGAAGACCGGATAATCCTGTAATCGACAAACTTCTAAAATTACCTATGTGTAGTTACGGAAGACATTACAAAGCCGATAATCTATATCACGATACTTTTACACTATATTATTAAAGAAGGAGGCCTAAAAATGGCAAAATTAGTTTGGGATCAGACAGGTCAGAAAACTTATGAAACTGGTGTCAAGAATGGTGTACTTTATGTACAGTCATCAGAAGGACTTTATCCAGCAGGTGTAGCTTGGAATGGACTTACTGCTGTAACAGAGAGCCCATCAGGAGCAGAGCAGACAGCACTTTGGGCTGATGATAGTAAGTATTTAAGTCTTACCTCAGCAGAAGAATTTGGAGCTACAATTGAGGCTTACACATATCCAGATGAGTTCGCTCAGTGCGATGGATCTGAAGAATTAGCAGATGGTGTATTCATTGGACAGCAGAGCCGTAAGTCATTTGGTCTTGCATACAAGACAACTCTCGGTAACGATGTAAAACAGAATGAGTATGGATACAAGCTTCATCTTATCTATGGCGCACTTGCTGCTCCATCAGAAAGAGCTTATGCTACAATTAAT
>JAXJVZ010000188.1:0-5337 GCA_036308285.1 Agathobacter sp.
AGTTTTTCGCGAGTTCCGGCCTGTAAATGGTTGAATACATCCATAGCCATCATCCACTCGCCATCTTCTTCTTCAAGCGAAGCGACGGAAAAACGACTCAAGAACAAGTGTTCCAACGGTGAAACTTGTCGGAACTCTTCGTTGCTCTCCTTCAAGATAGCTTCATCGGTGTCATCCAACCAATAACGCTCGCCATGCATCACCGCATGAACCGCCTGTGCGTAAAGTTGGCTATAGTTGATGGTGATGTTCGTATCGATGGGTTGCGTCACTTCTACACAGATAAAACGACGGTTGCCGGACAAATCGGTCAACAAATCGCTGTGATTGCTCGTAGCGATGAACGAGGCATACCGACGCATTTCGAGAATGTTCGTACCGTATGGCTTGCGGATGCTGGCCGACGGTTTCTGCAACAAATGCTTCAGGAAAGCCTGTTGGTTGACACTGATTTGGTCGAATTCATCTAGATTCACTAAAAAGAAACGGCCCAGATAACGCTCGGCATCACGCTTGCTGCTGAAATCCAAACTATCGGTATAACCGAAACGAAGCTCCGGTGGCAACAAGATTCGGCAGAAGGTGGATTTGCGGAATCCTTGCGGACCGATAAGCACTGGTGTGGTAGCATTCCCGTGCTGTTTGTCTCGTCCTAACCAATGCGCTACCATGCTCAAGAACCAACGATAGAACAAATCCCGCCAATGCGGATGACGACAAACCACCTTGTCGGCCAGTTCACGGATACGGTCACGGCCATCCCATTCACCAACCTCATAAAGATATTCTTCTACTGGATTATACATGGGGATGGATTCGGAATTCAGGAAACGGTCTATGTCCCTGTCCCATGCCTGAATCCCTTCTTTCAATGCATGGATGGCAATGCTGTTCCGTGCACGCTTGTCCAAGGGGCGGAAACTGAAACGGATGCTGTTCCGTTCCCGAAACTCCAACCCGTCGGTCACTGAATTGAAGCGGATGACATATCGACGCTTCAGGAAATCTTCCAGGCGAAGCGCCGTATCCTGTTCGCGAGTGATGGAAGGACGACTTCCGAAGCCCTTCATCTCGGCATACACATTGCGGAAAGTGGCCCGTATTCCTACCTCATCCTTATATTCATAGTAATGTCTCAAGGTACGATATACTGCCTCTTCTTCGGGGATACCCGATTTGAAACACTCACCCGCCAATGGTGCAAGTACCGATGCCAGGTCATTGCCTCTATGCCAATTTCCCACGATATCCAACGCCCGTTTCAAAGCTGACTGAAACATGACCGTCAGTGTATGGTAGGAATCGTATGTCAAGTCCATGCGGCCCAACGGGTTCTCCTCTGTCCGTTGTTGTTCGCGGAATGAATTTCCATCGGATACGGACAAAGGTTGTTCCAAACAGAAAGACGGAGCATCGGGGTGATAATAGGGAGCCTCATCCAGTGTCATGCGGAAATTCTGATCCAATGAAGGTTCCTTCAGTGTAATAGGGAAGGGGATAAGTGGCTGGCAACATTGCACTGCTAACCGATAGGCCTGTACATGGAAGAGTGATGCCAATTCTTCGGTTTCGGGCAAAGACCCGTCGGGCAACGAAAAGCGTATCCATATTTTCACGCTCCGACCGCTGGAACCTACAAAAGCCGCATAGGTTTGTGGCAACAACGACACCTGTTGCTTCACATGCTCCGCCTCGGCCATACCGGAAAGACAGTTCACTTCCACCACCACAATGCCGTTGTATCGCTTGAACTTCCGTCCGCCATCGGGCATCCGACGGAACTCTGCCACCGGATAGACACGAGGTATCTTGCCGATATAAGCAAAGCTTCCCTTTGTTCCTTGCATGGATGGCAATTCCTCCCGCAACCGCGAGATGTATTTCCCTTTACTTTCCCGCTTCACTTTTTCCACAAACGTTTCTATTGTACAGACACTCCACGCTTCGGTGGCGTTCTCCTTTCGAATCAGTCCTATCTTCATTCCTGTTTATTTATGTTTTCTTGATTACAAATATACAAAAATCACCCAATAGAGTCAATTTTTGAGGAATTTATTTGCTATAAGACGTCATATAAATGCATCTCAAGTGCAGAGAATAAATATACAATCTCTATTTGTTTTATATATTCATAATCTTTCGAATATATATTTATAATATTATAAATGAAAATTTAAAATGTTTTAATTATTTGTTCATAATATTATGAATAAATAAAATCTATTGATATTCAATATTTTATTTGTTTACTTATAGAATTATGTGTATTCTGGTGTAAATTTAGTGTAAGATATATTTCCATGCACTTTCTTATTCTCGTTTGCTTGCACTCATTTCTTTGTTGGTTATCAGATATTTATATATTTTGTGTATGGATGTATGGAATTAGTTTAAATATAAATCTATAATTAGATATTATCTTGTCAGTTGGACTTAAAGCAATCCAAATAGCCGCTTAATTATGAAATAGGTGCACTTTTTATCTTATTTTGTCGTCTAAATAGATTTTCTTGAGTGACGACATAGCTGCCTTTACTATTTGAAAGGCAGAAGGAGTTCAACAACAATCAGGCAATCATTGACGGCATGACGGAGGACTACAACAAGTTCCTCGCTGTCGCTAAGACCGACAAGGACGGAAACCGACTCAACCTAATCAAGTTGGACGACTTCCCTTCGGTGGATGAAAAAGCCATCGGAAAGAAGTTGCAGGAGATAGCCAAGAATGCCACTACGGGCGGTCAGTATGTCCGTGTGGGTAAACTATACGGATTTCCTATCAAGGTAATCAGCGAGACATCGCTCGCAAGCGGGTTGGCAACCATTGACAACCGTTTCGTGATTGAGGGTCATTACAAATACACCTTCAACAACGGACATCTGGCAATGGCCGATCCGAAGGCTGCTGCAACCAACTTCCTCAATGCGTTGGAGAAGATACCGGGTATCATAGCCCAACGGAAAGAGAAGAATGAGGCTTTGGCAAAGGATATTCCGCAACTTCAGGAACTGACAGGGAAAATATTGAAAAAAAAGATGTTGTAGCAGCTCAACGCATTCGTTGTATTAGAATATAGTAAAATATTTTCATAACTTGCTAAGCCATACCAATATGAAAGTGAAGAAGCCGGCTTGCTGTTTCGTCCTGGGTCATTGACCAACCTATTTTACACTTTCCGGTTAAAGTACCGCTGTTCCGCCACTGACCGCCAGTATATACTCAGCGAGAAAGGCGGCTTGGGCGCTCAGGACAGATAGTAGAGTACGCCATATCAACGATTGATATGTATTATCAAATATATACATCTATAGAAGGAAACTTGCAGTGCATACGACTCAAGTTTCCTTCCGTATTTTATTTTTCTACGTTCAAGAACAAATCCAGATTTTAGTATGGTTTTTGACATTTATCAAATAAATGGGCATAATCTTCATTTTTTGCCATTGTTTTGATTCTCTTCATTTCCTTTTACCATATCTTTGCATCGTAAAACAAGAGATAATAAAAAAGTAAGGTAAAAAGGTATAATGATATTAAAAAGATGTGTAAAGTAGTATTTTGCTATAATTAGAAAATGATGACTGCCTATGTAAAAGCAAAATAACATCTTTAAGCAGTGGAGATTATTAACCAAAATTTTCAATAGGAAGAACAAAAAATTAGAAGTATGAAAAAGATTGTAGATTTTATGAAGGCTGTATTTGCAGGTCATTCTGCGGACTTGAATACTACTAATAATTGTAGTAAAATAAACTTTTGGTGCCCAACGGGTATGAATCCTATAAAAAAACAAAACGATTAATTCAGAAGGATAACGATTTAACAACAAACATAGGCAATCATCAATAGGTATTAACTTTCTCTTTTGTCAAAAAGAGAGCAAATTTATTTAGGTATGAAAAGATTTTTTGTATCCGTATTTGCGGTTTTAAGTTTGTCAACCGTATGTTTCTCACAGAAGAAATTGGAAATCACTGATTGGAATCTGAAAATGCATCTTCCTGAATTGGCCCGATACTTAGAGTTGAATTCCAATCAATACGATAATGTAGTCAATGCTATTGACTTCTTTGCTGACAAAATGAATAGCGCCAAGTATTCTAAGGGTGAACGACAGGTCAAATACTTGAATGAAGCCGTATATGGCAGTTTGAAACTGATGAAAAGTACATTAAGTGAAGCTCAATACAAAAAGTATTTGCGTATATTGAATAGTCAAGTGCGAGACAAAGGATTGAATCCTTATATAAAGAGTACCTCTGATTTCTTGGCACAGAACAAAACTATAGCTTACTGAACTTTGGTTCTGAATTTTAAACAAGGAGGGTATAAACATACCCTCCTTGTTTGGTTTATGTCATCGATGAACGGACTCTGCTCAATGTTTCTAGGGACATTTGAAGATAAGAAGCGATGTACGTGAGAGGTGCTCTCTTGACGATTTCCGGGAAGAGTTGCATCAGTCTTGAATATCTTTCCTTTGCCGATTCGAAGCGGAGCATATCCGCTTTCACCTGTGAAAGTATCAGGGAATCCTCGAAAAAACGTCTGTACAGATAGGCTATGTCGCAATTCTTATCCGATATGTCTTCCATCAAGTCACGTGGAATTTCCCACACCACACTCGGTTCCAGCGCTTCCATCAGCAAGTGTGTGGGTGTCTGATGAAAATAGCTTTCAATGCACCAGACAACGCCGTTTCCTTCGTATGAAAGATGCTCCGTCACATCTTTTCCGTGCTTGACGTAATACTGTCGTAGCAGTCCTTGTTCGATATATAACAAGTTATTGCATACTTCACCTTCACCCAAAATAATATCCCCTTTGTGATATTTCTTGCATTGAATGATATTGGCAAACAAACGTATGTTTTCCAATTGCAATTTCCGATGAGGACAAGTTTCCTCAACAATCAGTGTGGCTATTTCAAATTGATGGCTCATAGATTAAGACGCATTTTGAAATGATTGAATTATTTAGGAAGTATTGTCAGTTGTTTATTGTACACGACCTTGAATGAAATTATAATTTTCGACTGAGACAATCCGAGAGGTTTTAACTGCGTTTGAATCAATGTGAACAGATGTTCGTTGTTTCGGGCGTAAATTTTCACAAACAAATCATAAGCTTCATTAGTGCAATGAACCTCTACGATTTCCGGGATGGACTTGATAGCTGCGACTATATGTTCAAATTGAGAATTGTCTTTCAGTATAAGCCCAACATAAGCACAGGTATCATAACCGATTTTTGCTGGATTGATGATATATTTTGAACCTTGGATAACCCCCAATGAAGTGAGTCGTTTTACACGGGTATGAATGGTTGTACCCGAT
>JAXJVZ010000189.1:0-2465 GCA_036308285.1 Agathobacter sp.
ATATACAACAAATGCCATAGAATCCCTTAATTCTACATATCGTAAGCTTAACAGACAACGTAGTGTATTTCCAAGCGATAAGGCACTTTTGAAGGCTTTGTATCTGGCTACATTCGAAGCTACCAAGAAATGGACCCAGACTATCAGAAACTGGGGTTGCGTATATGGTGAACTTTGTATTATGTACGAAGGCAGACTTCCAGAATAAAAAAGGCAGTCAACAACAGGTGGGAAATTCTCACCTGCTATTGACATGCCATAAAAGCATTTGTTATATATAAATTAACGGCTGAATGCTAAATCGATTAGCCCTCAGCCGTATCATTATCATAGAAGATCTAATTTACAGACTTTATTTCATAGTCTCGAATTATATCTTCAATCTTTCCGCCCTTCGTTTCATAAGGAGCAAATTCATATTTTCTTGCCTCTTCAACCATTTGAGGAAGCTTCTTTAAGCTTTTACAATATAACACACACTTTTTTGATGCAAAGGCTTCTGCAATCTGCTTCTGATGATCATCGACATGCTCATTATACTTTGCCAGTCTTGGCACTACAATAATTGGTCTTCTGGCATTTATTCCGGTCATAATAGAGCCAACCCCAGAATGTGTAATAAGAACAGAGCACTCCTGTATCATTCTGGTAAATTCTTCTCTCTCCACAAAATCTGCATATTTACAATTTACGGGTTCGTATGTAGAATTTCCTCTTTGAATAAAAATTTCTTCGCCAATATCATTTGCCATCTTATCTACTGCTTCAAGCAAACGATTCATCTGGAATTTCTGTGTCCCCAAGGTCACTAAAATCAAAAGATTCCACCTCCTAATACAGACTTTGGATATTTTACAAGCATATCCTTCCATTGCACAATAAATAAATCCGCGAAATTATATAATAGTTTTCCTGTCATCGACGGACTATCAACCCTCGCAAACGATTCAATATATACTATTTTACAGTTGAGTAATTTTGCAAACAGGCAAAATGGATATGCAATTAAGGCACCTGTTGTAATAATATAATCAGGTTTTTCCTGTTGAATAAGCTTTCTGGCATATGCAAAAAGCCATAGAAATTTAGGAAAAAATGTCAATTCTTTTCTGTTTATCTGTGGTACAATATATTGCTTTTCACAGAAATCTTTTGCCGAAAAATCGCCCTTCTCCGTAATCAAAAAACAATCACACGAATCAGCAATCTTTTTAAGCCTTGTAATTTCTTCTAAGTGTCCGCCCGACGATGCTATAAAGGCGATTTTGGTCTTCTTCATAAAACATTCCCCCATCCTATTAGGACTATAGTCTTATTAATTATATCTTGTTAACACATATATCGTCAATGTATTTTTACGCACAAAAGACCTTCTTTTAGAATAACTAAAAGAAGGTCTGTGTACTTTATTATTTTATCTTCTGTAAAATTATGCATTAATTTTCTTAGAATATGCAACTGCAATCGCCCCTGGTCCAATATGGCATGCAACTGATAATGATAACGGATTCATGACAATATCGTGATTTGGAAATTCTGCCTGAACCTCCTCTTTAAACTTCTCTGCTGCATCTAAGTCATAAGAATAAGCTATCTCAATATGCATATCCTTTCCTTCAGGATCATTGTATTTTTCCATAAAGTCTTTCTTTATGGTATCAAGCATAATACTCTTTCCCTGCTTTGCTGTACGGGCCTTAGCAAAGGCATCAAGCTTATCACCCTGAATCTGAAGTACAGGCTTTAATTTAAGAAGAGTTCCAAGCGCAGCTGCCGCCGGAGTAATTCTTCCACCCTTCTTAAGATAATAAAGAGTATCTAACATAATATAAATTGAGGATTCAAATTTTTTCTCCTCAAGTATATTTTTGATTTCTTCTGCAGTCTTACCCTGATCACGTAAATACATGGCATCAAGCACTGACTGTCTCATTGTGACTGAAATTCTCTGATTATTTACTACGCATACCTTTCCGTCATAATCCTGTGATAGCATTATTGCAGTCTCACAAGAACTTGATAAACCTGACGACATAGGAATATATACAATTTCATCATATTCCTTAAGAATCTCATCCCACTTATCTGTAACATCTCCAACTAAAGGCATTGAAGTCTTGATTTCACAATCTGATTTAAGCCTCTCATAAAACTCTCCCTGAGTTAAATCGATATCTTCATAGTACATTTCGTTATCAATATAGAAAGGCATTGGCAAAACTGTAATACCAAGCTCCTTGCCCTCAGCCTGTGTAATACCGCTATTGCTATCTGTCATTACTGCTACTTTACTCATATGTTCCTCCACACTTTTATAAACTCGTGTTAAATATAACATATGATTTTTAAAATGAAAAGCTAGTAGTGTTCTCGCCTACACGTGGTATTAAAAACTATATTTCTTAGACTTTTATATAACTTCTACATCATTCCGCCCATGCCGGCTCCTGCTGGCATAGCTGGTG
>JAXJVZ010000190.1:0-3926 GCA_036308285.1 Agathobacter sp.
AATGCTTCCATTCATCATCGATGAAGGCGAGCTTCCATTTAAGAATCTTGATTATTTATACATTCCTGGAATCAAGGCTGCAATTGCAGATAAGAAGACAGAGTTTGAAGCATATGTAGTTAAGGACGGAAAACTTGAGCCATTTACACTTAAGATGGCTGAACTTACTCCAGATGAAAGAGAAATCATATTAAAGGGATGTCTTATCAATTATAACCGTAAATAGGAGGTTATTAATTTGGAGAAAAAAGAAAATAATTCTGAAAAAGGCGAGAGACTTCGCCTTTTCAGGATTGGTCTTACAGTTTTTTTAACATTTGTATGTTGTATAATTTTTTACTTTGTTTTACTTAGATTTAAAGGATTTGCTGAGATTTGGAGTAAGATTATTCAGGCAGCAACTCCAATAATTATTGGTCTGGTGTTGGCTTACATTTTCAATCCGGTAATGCTATATATTGAAGCTAAGACTAAGAAGTTATTTAAGAAAAAGTTTAAATCAGAGCTTTCTCTTAAGAAATTTGCACGTATTGTTGGTGTAATAGCTTCTGTTGTGCTTTTGCTAAGTGCAATTGGTTTATTTATTGCAGCACTTACACCAGTTTATACAAGTATTGCAAACTTAGTAAAAACTATGCCTTATAGTGTTGCTGATTTGATTGAAAAATTACAAAGTGGAAAATTTCCCAATAAAACAATTACTGCAATAACCAGTGATATTTTACAAAAGTTTTCTGATAGTGTAGAAGATTTATTACAAAATAAAATTTTACCACAGGCCCAGACTTATGTTGCTACAATTACTAAGAGTGTTTATTCATTTTTAAGAGGTCTTCTTAATTTTATTATTGGAATTATTGTAATGGTTTATGTTATGACAATTCAGGATACATTAAGAGGACAGGCTAAGAAAATAATATATTCTATTTTCAAGCCTCAGATTGGAAATCTTATTATAGAAGTAACTCAGAAAGCCAATAGAATTTTTGGTGGATTTATCTCTGGAAAAATATTGGATTCAATTATTATTGGAATAATTGCTTATGCCGGATGTTGTATTCTGTCAATTCCGAGTGCATTATTAGTTGCTCTTTTTATTGGAATTACTAATATAATCCCGGTTTTTGGTCCATTTATTGGTGCGATTCCAAGTATTTTACTTGTGTTAATCCAGAGTCCATGGCATGCATTGTATTTATTTATTTTTATTGTGATATTGCAGCAGGTTGATGGTAATATTATAGGACCAAAAATTCTTGGTTCTTCAACTGGACTTTCATCCTTTTGGGTTATGTTTGCAATTCTGATAGGTGGTGGGTTGTTTGGATTTATGGGGATGCTATTAGGTGTGCCTGTCTTTGCAACATTCTACTATATTATTAGAAGAGTTGTCAGCCATGCTCTTAGAAAAAAGGGACTTCCTTCTGGAACAGAGGAATATATTAACGCAGTTTGTGTTGATGAATCGAATAATAAATTAGTTTATATCGAATCAAAAGATGATGTAAAGATAGAGACTGAAAATACTGAAGAAAAATAGAAGATTTTTCACAAAAGCACTGATTTTTTCAGTGCTTTTTTAGTTCAATATTTTTGACATATCTATATGCCTATGATAAACTTAAATAGACTATTAGTATGAGTTTTTATACGATATTTTGAGGTGACATAAGTTGGATAAATACGAATACAATCTCAAATTGGATCAGATTAAAACTCTTATTGCAGAGGAAAGTTATGATTCAGCCGCAGAGATTGCAGATACGATTAATTGGAATAAGATAAGGAATGTTAACGCATTAGTAAAGGCCGGAGAGGTTTATGAGAAAGTAGAAAGATATCAGGATAGCCGAGATGTTCTTTTGATGGCTTATGACAGATCTCCGATTGGTAGAATGATTATTTATCGTTTAGCACAGGTTGCTATTAAGATGAAGGATTATTCTGCGGCAGAAGAGTATTACAATGAGTTTGTAGAGATTGCTCCACATGATAATTTGAAATATGTTTTAAAATATGATATTCAGAAATCACAGGGTGCGTCATATGATGTATTAATTCCTATTCTCGAGGAATTAAAGGAGCAGGAATATACAGAAGAGTGGGCTTATGAGCTTTCATATCTTTATCATAAGGCTGGAAAAATCGAAAAATGTATTGAGGCTTGTGATGAGCTTATTCTTTGGTTTGGTGATGGTCCTTATGTTGAAAGAGCTTTAGAGCTCAAAATGCTTTACCAGCCTTTAAATAAGGTTCAGGAAGAAAAATATAGAAGATTCAGACAGGAAAAAGCCGGACTTACTGTTATTGGTGCAGAAGAAATGCGTAAGGCAGGAGAGATAGAAAGAGAGTCCGTAGCTATTCCTCCTATTTCTATTCCAACAGAAAAATTTAGTACTGTTAACCTTCAGCAGGAAATTGCTAAAGGTATGCAACAGATTATGGAGGCTACTGAAAAAGAAACTGTCTCAGATACAATGGATAATATTAAGAAAATTGTTGAAGAGATACCTTATCTTCAGATAGAAAGAGAAAATAATGAACCTCAGCTTTTAGAAAATGTTGTTACAGATGAGGAAATTGATGGATCATTAAAGATTGATTTTCAGGAAATGTTAGAAGAGGAATCTGATGGACAGCTGAGTCTTTTTACTAATGACAGGTCAAATGTTGAAAGACAGATAACAGGTCAGATTTCAATTGCTGATGTTCTTGAGGAGTGGGAACGCACAAGACGCGCGGCAGAGGCAGCGCTTCAGGTTGCTGATCAGAGAAAGCTTGAATCTGCTAAGGCGAGAGCTCTTCAGGAAGCTGAGGATATTATGGAAAGACTTAATGATGTTATTCCTAAGCTTGATGCAGGAGTGACACCAAAAGAGTTATTAGAAGAAGAGTATTTACAGAAATCTGAAGCTGACATTCCAAAAATAGATATAGCTATTCCAAGTGTTAAGGCAGGCATATTTGAAACAGAAGCAGGAATTTCAGTCGAAGGAACAGAAATCTCAGAAACAGGGACAGACCTTCCAATAGAAGAAACAGAAATTCCAGAAGCACAGACAGGAATTTCAGTCGAAGGAACAGAAATTCCAGAAGGAGCGACAGACCTTCCAATAGAAGAAATCCTAGAAACAGAGGTAGATCTTCCAGAAAAAAAAGAAGAGATTCCAGAAACAGAGGCAGACCTTTCTGTAGAAGAGATAGAAATTTCACAGGTTCAGGAAAAAACAATTGACGATGAATTGTTAGAGGCAGAGATTAATGATGCAATTGAACTTGATTTAAATGAGATATTTGAAAATGAAGTTTCTGATAATAAAGATATAGATGAAAAGCCTTCAGACGATAGCATGGAGGAAATTATACAGGCTGGTAATAGTACAGAGTTAACTGATAATCAAGAGGATGATTTAGATCTTGTTAAAATTGATATTTCTGAGCTTGAGAATATTTTCTATAAAGAAACAGAAGAGAGTACTGTTGAGGCAGATAATCCCGACATTACGGATGATATTGTTAAGGCAGATAAACTGGAGGAAGTTGATGTATTAAATGAAATTCCAGTATTAGAAGAATTAACAAGGTCAGAAGAATTAACAGCATCAGAAAAATTGATAACATCAGAAGAATTAACAGCATCAGAAAAATTATCAGCATCAGAAGTTAATTCTAGTTCAGAGGAGAAAGCACTGACTGTTGAAGAGAAGCTTGCAAAAGAAATTCTTGAGAAGAGTCTTACAAATTCTTTTAAGCCGATTGATATTGTTTCTGATTTAGCACTTGCTGCTCAAATTGAAGAAGTTGATGGTGTAGGAGAACAGTTTAACAGGGTCAATTCTATTTTGGGAAGTCAGGTATCTGAAATAACTGCAAATGATCCTGAGATAGAGGAAAAGCTTGCAATTGCTGCAACACAGAAATTACCT
>JAXJVZ010000191.1:0-2490 GCA_036308285.1 Agathobacter sp.
CAATAGAAGGAATATATTTAGACCAGATGGAGGAATTAAAGAAAGATGGCCTCTTAGAGGCAAGGGCAGGACAAATTTATTTATCAGATAAAGGGCAGGATCTGGCAAATTATTGTATGGCAAAATTCCTTTTAGATTAATTAAATATAAAATAAAAATAAATTAGCACTAGACTGTTGACATTGCTAACAGCTAGTGCTATTTTAGTATCAGAAAAGATATTAGCACTCCAAACTAATGAGTGCTAACAATGAAACTCAACTTCAGATGGAGCGTGTTTATGGATAAAGAAGAATTAGAATTAACCGAACGCCAGGTTACAATATTAAATGCAATAATACGTAATTATCTTGCGACAGGCGAACCGGTTGGTTCAAGAACAATTTCTAAATACACAGATTTGAATCTGAGTTCTGCGACTATTCGCAATGAGATGTCTGATTTAGAAGAACTTGGTTATATTCTTCAGCCGCATACATCGGCAGGAAGAATTCCTTCAGATAAGGGTTATAGATTCTATGTAGATCATCTTATCAAAGAGAAGGACAGAGAAGTCTCTGAGATGAAAGAGTTTGTTATTGAACAGACAGAGAAGATGGATAAGATGCTTAAGCAGGCCGCTAAGCTTCTTGCAAATAATACTAATTATGCAACTTTGGTATCTGCTCCGTCTTTTAATATGAATAAAATAAAATTTATTCAGTTATCAGCTGTGGATGATGAACAGATTCTGGCTGTGATTGTTATGAATAGTAATATGGTAAAGAATCATATTATAGAAGTATCGCAACCACTTGATAATGAGACATTGCTAAAACTTAATATACTTTTGAATACATCACTTAACGGGTTAGCACTTAATGAGATTAATTTGGGAACCATTGCCAGATTAAAGGAACAGGCTGGCATTCATTCAAGTATTGTAAGTGATATACTCGATACATTAGCGACAACTCTTAGTGAGAATGAAGATTTACAGATATATACCAGTGGAACTACTAATATTCTTAAATATCCGGAATTGTCGGATTCGAAGAGTGCAGCTGAACTTTTATCAGCTTTTGAGGAAAAAGAAGAATTACAGAGCTTAATTAATGGAACTCTTTCAGATGAAAGTGATGAGACTGGAATTCAGGTATATATAGGTGATGAATCAAGAATTCAGACCATGAAAGATTGCAGCGTTGTTACAGCAACCTACGATTTGGGTGAAGGAGTCAAAGGTACAATTGGAATTGTTGGACCAAAGAGAATGGATTATGAGAATGTTATGGATAATCTAAAGCATCTTAAATCCCAACTGGACGGAATTCTAAAGAAAAATAAAATGGAATAATTTTAAGTAAATTGGAAAGGTGGTCTAAATGGCGACAGACGAGAAAATACAGGATATTTTGAATGAAGAAGTGGCAGAAGATATTGAAACAACAGAAGCTGCAGAGACAGAAGAATCTACAGCAGAAGCTACAGAAGCAGAAGAAGCTGTTGAGAATGAAACAGAGGATTCTTCAGAAGGTAAGCCAAAGAAGAAAAAGAAGGATAAAAAAGATAAAAAAGATAAGAAGGATGAGCAGATTGAGGAATTAAATGATAAGCTCAAGAGACAGATGGCTGAGTTTGACAACTTCCGTAAGAGAACAGAAAAAGAGAAAACACAGATGTTTGATATGGGAGCAAAAACAATTATCGAAAAGATTCTTCCGGTAATTGATAACTTTGAAAGAGGTTTTACAACCGTAGATGAGGCTGATAAGGATGATGCTTTTGTAAGCGGAATGGATATGGTATACAAGCAGCTTATGACAGAGCTTGGAAATGCCGGGGTAAAGCCTATAGAAGCAATTGGTAAAGAGTTTGATCCTGAATTCCATAACGCAGTAATGCAGGTGGAAAGTGAAGAATATGAGTCTGGAATTATAGCTCAGGAACTTCAGAAGGGTTACACATATAAAGATACAGTAGTACGTCATAGTATGGTGGCTGTTGTATCATAATATTAACAGATATATTTATAGATTATTTTTAGGAGGATAATAAAATGGGCAAGATTATTGGAATTGATTTAGGAACAACAAACAGCTGTGTTGCCGTTATGGAAGGTGGACAGCCAACAGTTATAGCTAATCAGGAGGGCGCAAGAACTACACCTTCAATCGTAGCATTTACAAAAAATGGTGAGAGACTTGTTGGAGAACCAGCAAAGCGTCAGGCAGTTACAAATGCTGAGAAGACAATCTCATCTATTAAGAGACATATGGGTGATGATTATAAGGTATCTATTGATGATAAGCAGTACAGCCCACAGCAGATTTCTGCAATGGTTCTTCAGAAGTTAAAGGCTGATGCAGAAGGATATTTAGGAGAGTCAGTTACTGAGGCAGTTATCACAGTTCCTGCTTACTTTAACGATGCTCAGCGTCAGGCAACAAAGGATGCTGGTAAGATTGCAGGACTTGATGTTAAGCGTATTATCAATGAGCCAACAGCAGC
>JAXJVZ010000192.1:0-18463 GCA_036308285.1 Agathobacter sp.
GCTATGAAGAGACAGCAGCAATATAAGACAGAAGAAGGAAGAGCAAAGCTTGCATATGAAGAGGGAGATACTCATCATGGTGGCTGTGGACACTGCGGAGGTGACAAATAATGGGTGATGTATTAGTTAGAATTCCAGTTCGTGAGCAGGAGCCTCAGGTTCGTGCAAAGAATTTTGAAGAAGTATGTTTTGGTTATAACGAGGAGGAAGCAGTAGAAGAGGCTTCTCGTTGCCTTAATTGTAAAAATGCTCAGTGTATGAAGGGATGTCCTGTATCAATCAACATTCCAGGATTTATCGAGCAGGTTAAGAATCGTAATTTTGAAGCTGCATACCAGATTATTTCTGAGTCATCAGCACTTCCAGCTGTTTGTGGACGTGTTTGCCCACAGGAGAGTCAGTGTGAGGGAAAATGTATCAGAGGAATTAAAGGTGAGCCTGTTGCAATTGGTAAACTTGAGAGATTTGTTGCTGACTGGGCCAGAGAGAACGGAATCAAGCCTAAGAAGGCTGATAGCTTAAATGGTAAGAAGGTTGCTGTAATCGGATCGGGCCCTGCAGGACTTACATGTGCAGGAGATCTTGCTAAATTAGGATATGATGTAACTATTTTTGAAGCTCTTCATAAGGCTGGTGGAGTATTAAGCTACGGAATTCCAGAGTTCCGTCTTCCAAAGGATAAGGTAGTTGCAGCTGAAGTAGAGAATGTTAAGTCTTTAGGTGTTAAGATTGAGACTAACGTAGTAATTGGAAAGTCAGTTAAGATAGATGAGCTTATGGCAGAAGAAGGATTTGAGGCTGTATTCGTAGGTTCAGGTGCAGGACTTCCAAGATTTATGGGAATTCCTGGTGAGCAGGCAAACGGAGTATTCTCTGCAAACGAATTCCTTACAAGAAATAATCTTATGAAGGCTTTTGAGGAAGGATATGAGACACCTATTTCAAGAGGAAAGAAGGTTGTAGTTGTTGGTGGTGGTAACGTTGCCATGGATGCTGCAAGAACTGCTCTTCGTCTTGGTGCAGAGACACATATCGTATACAGACGTAGTGAGGAAGAACTTCCAGCACGTAAGGAAGAAGTACATCACGCAAAAGAAGAGGGAATCATCTTTGATCTTCTTCAGAATCCAACTGAGATTGTTGTTGATGATGATGGATGGGTTAAGGGAATTAAGCTTATTAAGATGGAGCTTGGTGAGCCTGATGAATCAGGCAGAAGAAGTCCTGTTGAAATTCCTGGTTCTGAGTATGAGATTGAGTGCGATACTGTAATTATGTCTCTTGGAACATCTCCTAATCCACTTATTTCTTCAACAACAGAAGGATTAGAAATCAACAGAAGAAAATGTATTGTTGCAACAGAGGACACTGGAGCTACATCTAAGGATGGAGTTTTTGCCGGTGGAGATGCTGTTACAGGCGCAGCAACAGTTATTCTTGCAATGGGTGCTGGAAAGGCTGCTGCTAAGGGTATCCATGAATACCTTTCACAGAAATAAATAATACATGATTTTTCATGAAGCCGAACTGATATCAAAATATTGGTTCGGCTTTACTATTCTTTATTATTGCAACACCTATATAAATCGTATATAATTTATAAGATGATATTCTAAAGAAAAGAAATCGAGGTAGAGGTCGTGAGACAACGAATAGGGCAGATTGCCAGAGGAAAATTTGATTGCGTGAAGCCTGTTTTAAAGTTTTCAGAAGAAAAGATAGAGCTACAGGTGATTGAAGGGAATTGTGAGGCAGGAAGCTTTGTTATTTCGTGTTCAAATCAAGAGACAATTCGAGGAGTTATTTATTCGACTAATCCAAGAATGGAATGTCTGAATCCTCAGTTTGAAGGGGAAGAAATCCGCGTTAGATATAAATTTAATAGTGTGGGTTTGTGTGAAGGCGATAGTGAAAAGGGTGAATTTTTGATTGTTTGTAATCAAAATAAACATAAGATTCCCTTTGAGATATCTATTACTAAAGCATATGCCGAAGCATCAACTGGTACAATAAAAACTTTAGATGATTTTACAAGTCTGGCAAAAGTAAACTGGGATGAAGCATATCAGATTTTTTATCATAAAAGCTTTATAAATTTGATTGATGAAAAAGAAATTAAAGAATTAATGATTTATAGGGGAATTCTGGCCGCAAAACCTTCATCTCAGAATCTGGAGGAATTTTTTGTTGGAATACATAAGAAGGATAAAATTGATATAAAAATTGATAATAATTCTTTTGTATTTGATTCTTTTACAGATTCTTTCGAGGAATCCTTTACAATAAGTAAAAGTGCGTGGGGATATACATCATGCAGACTTGAAACAGATTGTGATTTTATCAGGTTATCAAAGCCGATTATTACAACAGAAGATTTTGTCGGCAATTCATACAAATATGAATTTTTAATAGATTCATCAAATTTACATGCTGGAAATAATTTTGGA
Source organism: Agathobacter sp. (assembly GCA_036308285.1). Classification (GTDB taxonomy): domain Bacteria; phylum Bacillota; class Clostridia; order Lachnospirales; family Lachnospiraceae; genus Roseburia. The sequence continues at coordinate 2,448 of JAXJVZ010000192.1, forward strand.
AAAATTTATATTACAACTCCATATAAGAGTATATGTATTACTGTTGAAGTCCAAAACAAAAGGAAAGTAAACATTGATGAGTTGAATGAAAGAAGACAGATTAAAGATTGTAAAATGGGTATAATGGAGTTATATCAGGCTTACCGGCTAAAACGTATAGTGACAGGTGTGTGGGCTAATGAGACAATCGATATACTTAATCATCTTAATGCTCTTTTGCCAGATGAACCTATGTATCGTCTTATGAAGGCACAGGCGTATATAATTAACAGACAGCGTCAGGAAGCAGAATGGATTTTGTCGGATTTTAAACGTGATTGTGTTAATCATGATGAGCCTATATGGGGATATTATCTGTATTTAATGACTCTTATGGAAAGAGAACCTTCCTATGTCGACAAGATGACTAGAGAAATAGAAAGCATTTTTCATGAGAATCCTGATTCGATTTTACTTTTTTGGGTGTTAACTTTTCTTAAAGAAGAATATTATAACAATAATAGTAGAAAATTAAAGGCAATAGAATATTGGATATTAAATGGATGTGCATCACCATATTTATATATTGAAGCATATTATATTCTTATGCAGGAGCCATATTTGCTTAATAAACTCGATGTATTTGAATTGAGGATTTTACGTTGGGCTGTTAAAAATCATGCTTTGTCAAAAGAAATATCCGAGCAGATTTTTTCAATAATTGAAGTTAGTAGAAAGTTTGATAAAGTTATTTATGAAATTTTATGTGAAGCATACGAAATTAATCCAAAGCCTGAAAATGTTGGAATGATATGTAGTTATCTGATAAGAGGTCAGATATATGATAATAAAGCACATGAATGGTATGAGAAGGGGATTGAGTCAGAACTTAGAATTACCGGATTGTACGAGGCTTATCTGCTTTCAATGGATGATAGACAGCTTATTAAAATTCCTAAAATAATACAAATGTATTTTCAGTATGAGAGTACCTTATCATATAAGAAAATGGCTGTCCTTTACAATAATATAATTGCAGCAAAAAATACTAATATTCATATGTATCAGAAATACAGAAAGACTATGGCAAAATTTGCTTTTGATCAGGCTATGCAGAGTCATATGGATGATAATCTGGCTGTTTTATATGATGATATGTTAGACCTTGGACTTGTTAATGAAGAATTAGCACATTCTCTGTCGTCTATCATATTCATGCATAAGCTTATTGTTTTTGATGACAAAATGGTCAGAGCAATTGTATATCATCGTCAGATGAAAGATCCTCAGATTGTGCCTATAGTAGACTGTTGTGCATATTTTCAGGTTTATTCAGATGACTATATAGTTCTTCTGGAAGATGAAAAAGGTTGCCGGTATGTAAATAGTATTTCATATCAGCTTCAAAAACTTATGGAATCAGATAAATACATTGATAAATGCATTGAGCTGGCTCCCAATGAAATGTCATATATTATTTCTAAATTTAAATCTAAAAAAAATCATCATGATTTTTGTGATGATGAAAAGAAGTATTTTAGAAATATTATTTTTTCAGAGGAAATATCAGAAGAGTATAAATCAATAATGCTTCCTGAAATTCTTCATTACTATCAGAATAAGAATGAAGAAGATATTGAAAGGGAATTGCTGATTAATGCAAATTATAATTACATTTCAAGAGATTCAAGAAAATATCTGATGGATGTACTTGTAAAGGATAAGCTATATGATCTGGCTTACAATCTGGTTCATGAATATGGCTTTGATCAGATAAATGATTTTTCTAAAGTGGCACTTACAAGTAATATGATTAGAGAGTTAGACAATGAGGAAGATGATTTTCTTATTACTCTTTCTCAGGAATGCTTTAAATCAGGTAAATTTGACAATACAATTTTGAAATATTTATGTGAGTACTATAATGGTCCTACTGAATTTATGATTGATATTTGGTCATCATCTGTAAATTTTGATGTAAATACAATGGAAATTGAGGAACGTATACTGGTTCAATACATGTATTCTTCGGACTTCATAGAAAATGTATCTGATGTATTTGAGAGTTATTATAATCACAACGGAAGAGAGATAGTTATTCTTGCTTATATCACATACGTTGCACATGATTATTTTGTAAAAGAGACAGATATTAACAGTTCAATATTCGATGTTATTAAATCGAGATACCTAAGTAAAAAGAGCTTAAATGATGCTTGTAAGCTGGCTTTGTTTAAATATCTTGCAGATAATAAAATGTGCAGTGCTATTGATTATAAAATTGAGGATGAATTATTATCAGAATATATTAAAAGAAATATGTTCTTTGCTTTTTATAAAAAACTCAATGACTCTTTGATTTCCAAATATCATCTGCATGATAAGGTTTTCCTTGAATATAGGACTAATCCGGATAAACATGTTGTTATAAATTACAGCAGAGATGAGGATGGTAATGAATTTATAACAGAAGATATGTCAAATGTATATGATGGAGTTTTTGTAAAAACATTTGTAATGTTCTTTGGTGAGATGGTACAGTATTATATTTATGAAGAATATGATGGACAAACCAATATTATGAAGAGTAATAGAATAAACAATAACAGTATATATAATATAAAAGATGAAAGCAGATATAATCTGATTAATCAAATGCTTATGTCTGAAGTTCTAAAAGACCAGGAGTCTTTGAAAAATAATATGGAAAGATACTGTTTATTATCTGATATTACGTCTAATTCTTTTAAAATACTATAGAAGAGGTTGAAATGGATATAAAAACACCATATTTTCTGGGAATTGATTTGAATAATAAATATGCCATGATAAGTTATTATCAGCTTAATATGAAAGAGCCTGAGACGGTCAGCCCTATTGTTGGAAGTCAGACTTATCAGATTCCTCTCGTTCTGGCTAAAAGAAAAGAACTTGGTCAATGGTATTATGGCGAGAATGCTCTTAAAATGGCAAAGAATAGTGAAGTTATTTGTATTGATTCTCTTTTAAACCGTGCTTTAAATCATGAAGTGATTATGGTTGAAGATGAAAGCTATAATGCAGAAGAATTACTGGCATTATTTTTAAGGAAACTGATTTTATTACCAAAGAAATTGGGTAATCCGGAAAGCTGTGATAAATTAGTTATAACTTTGGAGCGTCTGACAAAAGAAAATATGGAATTGTTCTGGCAAATTGCATCTTTATTAGAGCTAAAAGACGATCAATTTACTATTATTGACCACAAAGAAAGTTTTTATTATTATGCCTTGAGTCAGCAGGAATCATTATGGAATCATGATGTTTTTATGTTTGAAGCAGAAAATAATAGTATAAGATATTTTTCGCTAAAGCGAGATGTAAGGACTAAGCCGCAGATGATTTCGATTCAGGAAAGTTCTAAGTATTCGTTGAATGATAATACTGATGATGAATTCTGTGCTTTGGCAGATAAAGCATTAGAGAACAAAATTGTTTCTACAGTTTATCTTGTCGGCGATGGATTTGATGGGGGTTGGATGAAAAAATCCCTAAACATTCTTTGCAGAGGCAGACGAGTTTTCCTTGGCAAAAATCTTTTTTCAAAAGGAGCATGTTACGCTGCATTGGCAAGACAGATGGAGGAGCATTGGCCTTTTATTTATATGGGCGAAAATGAGATGAAATTTAATTTGAGCCTAAAAGTAAAAGACAAAGGAAGTCTGTCGTTTTATAATCTTATTAGTGCAGGTAAAAACTGGTTTGAAATCAAAGGTGAATGTGAATTGATTTTATCAGATACTACAGAAATTGATTTTTGGAAGCAATTGCCTAATAGCAGAGAAGCTAAAATTGAAACCTATGAACTTACTGATATGCCGGTAAGACCTGGTAAAACCACCAGAATCAGAATTACAGCAATTCCTGTATCAGACGATAAAATTTCAATTGATGTAAAGGATTTGGGATTTGGTGAGATATTTAAAAGCTCAAATAAGACATGGCATTTTAATATTTCAATGTAGGAGCGATTATGGGAGAATTATTGTTATGCAGTGAGCCTATAGCGGCAATGCCATTTTATATTGAAAATGCGTCGCTTAACGTATATTCAATTGAAGAACTTTGCTACTATATCAAAACAAATACATATATGTTAGAACAAAGTTTTATGAATGAGGAGTTGTGTACATGGATAGAAAGACAGATAAAGATGCCTTATTTATCAAAACGCCTTCGCCAGCTTATGCGAGATAATTGTTCTTTATATGAATTTGTTTTTGAAATAATTAAATCATCAGGGTATTTCTCGATTCAGGAAATACAGGATATTATTCTTACAATTCGTCAGTTTGAAGAAAAATCTGATTTTGAATGTAAGAAAATGAGAGTGGATAAAATGTTAGAAGAGGGTAAATATCTGCATTGTATTTTTGAATACAGGCAATTGTTAGAATCTAATGACGTTAACAAAGCAGATAAAAAGCTTATAGGAAATCTATGGCATAATCTGGGAACTTCATATGTCAGACTTTTCCTTTTTAAAGAAGCTGCGGGGTGTTATAATAAAGCATTTACATTTAATGATAATTATGAATCTTTGAAAGAATGTATAATGTCTTATAAATGCGCACATGAAGATGAAATTGTGAATAAAATTATCGAAGATAATAAATTATCTGATGTGCAGGTGATAGAGATAATAAATGAATTATCGAAAACTGACTTGTCAATTAATGAAGAAGATATAAATGACGATATTTTGCAATGGAAGGAAGAATACAGAAGACATGCTTTTTTCTAATTGGTTTAAAAGGAAGAAGAGTACTGAATCACGAAGTTCAGAAGATAAGCGGTATGTAAAAATTGAACAGCAAAGTGAGACTTCATGTTATGATGTTCTCGATTTGTGCGAACAGCTTGTAGATGCAGCTGGTGAATTTGAAGATATAAGAGAAGAATATATAAAATATACATATTTTTTTAATGACTGTTTGAAAATAGAAAAACTGTTGGAGAATGAGGATAACAATTTAAGAGATGTTGCCGTAAATGTTGCAAAACTTAATCTGGCAAGAAGTGAACTTCTTAAATCAGAGAGCAAACTTGCTGATACTCAGTTTATGCAGATGCAGGAAAACGAAAATGAACTTCCAAGAGTAATTAACAGATTAAAGAACAATGAAAAAAGAGTAGATGTTGTAAAAAAGAACTTGAAATATATTGAAGGTGAGAAGGTAGAGTGGGAAATTTCAAGAGAAGAATGTGAAGTTGAACAAAAACACTTAAGAATTCTTTCTGTTGGAATTTTTATTTCTTTTGCAGTTATCTGCATTGTTTGTTTAATTGCTTCGCTTGTTTTAAAAACTAATACTCAGCTCTGGCTATTAGCAGCAGCATTTTTGGCTGTTTTGATAAGTGTGTATATTGTAATTAAATATCAGGAGTGTACTACTCATATAAAACAGTGTGATGTCAATATCAATCATGCAATAACACTTATGAATAAAGCTAAAATCAAATATGTAAATGCCCAGAGTGCGGTTAATTATACATGTGAAAGATTTCATGTTAATAATTCGCAGGAACTTAATTCAATGTATGATTTATATATTGAGGCGGTAAAGGAAAAAGAAAAATTCAGAAAAACAAGTGATGATCTGGATTATTATAATAAACAGCTCGTGAATATATTAAAGGAAAATAATATATATGAACCCAAAATGTGGCTTAATTATGCAGAAGCTTTAATTAATAATGATGAAATGGTTGAAATTAAACATGATATTTTAGAAAAAAGACAAACAGTAAGAAGCCGACTTGGCTTTTGTGTTGATAACATAGCTGATATAAGGGCAAAGATTGTAAAAAATAAAGATAAGCTTGGAGATAAAGTGGGTCAGATTAATAGTATTTTGCGAAAAGTATCTGAACTGAATACGAGTATTCCTGATTAAGGAATGATTGAATAAATTAAAAAATTAGAGTATAATTTCAAGGAATGTTTGGAAAAGCTTAATATTTTAAAGGAGAAAAATAGATGAGTAAAGTAAGAACCAGATTTGCACCAAGTCCAACAGGTAGAATGCATGTTGGAAATCTTCGTACAGCACTTTATGCATATCTTATTACAAAGCATGAGGGCGGAGACTTTATATTAAGAATCGAAGATACAGATCAGGAAAGATATGTGGAGGGGGCTGTTGATATAATTTATAGAACCCTTGAAAAGACAGGTCTTATTCATGATGAAGGTCCTGATATGGATAAGGGATGTGGTCCATATGTTCAGAGTGAAAGACAGGCAAGTGGTATTTATCTTGAATATGCAAAGAAGCTAATTGAAAAAGGTGAAGCATATTATTGTTTCTGTGATAAGGAAAGACTAGATAGTTTAAGGACAGAAGTAGGCGGAAAAGAAATTTCTGTATATGATAAGCATTGCCTTCATTTATCTAAAGAAGAAATTGAAGCTAATCTTGCAGCTGGAAAGCCATATGTTATCAGACAGAATAATCCAACAGAAGGGACAACAACTTTTGAGGATGAAATCTATGGCGATATAACAGTAGATAATTCTGAACTCGATGATATGATTCTGATCAAATCAGATGGGTTCCCAACATATAACTTTGCTAATGTTGTTGATGATCATCTTATGGGAATTACGCATGTTGTAAGGGGAAATGAGTATCTTTCATCTTCACCAAAATATAACAGATTATACGAGGCCTTTGGATGGGAAGTACCGGTATATGTTCATTGTCCTCTTATTACAGATGAATCTCATCAGAAGCTTTCTAAAAGAAGTGGACATTCTTCATTTGAGGATTTGATTGAGCAGGGATTTTTAACAGAAGCTGTTGTTAACTTTGTTGCTTTGTTAGGATGGAGTCCTGCTGATAATCAGGAGATTATGTCACTTGAAGAACTGGTTGAAAAATTCGATTATCATCATATGAATAAAGCTCCAGCCGTTTTTGATTTTACAAAGCTTAAATGGATGAATGGAGAATACATTAAGAAATTAGATTTTGATAAATTCTATGAATTGGCAGAGCCATATATAAAAGAGGTTGTAACAAAGGATTACGATTTAAAGAAAATTGCCAGGATGGTGCAGACAAGAATAGAAATATTCCCTGACATCAGGGAGCATATTGATTTCTTTGAAAATCTCCCTGAATACGATGCTGCAATGTATACACATAAAAAGATGAAGACAAATGCTGAGACTTCACTTGAAGTATTAACTGAGATTCTTCCAAAGCTTGAAGCGTGGGATGATTTTAGCAATGACGCTTTGTATGGAATGCTTTCAGATTATGTTGCCCAAAAAGGCTGCAAGAATGGTTATGTAATGTGGCCAATCAGAACTGCAGTGTCAGGTAAGCAGATGACTCCTGGTGGAGCAACAGAGCTTATGGAGGTTCTTGGTAAAGAGGAATCTATCGCTAGAATAAAAAAAGGAATTGAATTACTTTCAAAATAAACATATGAATTTTAACAAATCTCAAACATCCGCCATCCGTCATAAGGATGGCGAGATGATTGTTTTGGCAGGTCCCGGTTCTGGGAAGACTGCGGTTATCACGCAAAGAACAAAAAATTTAATAAAAGAATACAAGGTAAATCCAGGCAATATACTTGTAATTACCTTTACAAAAGCGGCAGCACTTGAAATGAAACAACGTTTTATACAGCTTATGGGTGAAGAAAAAGCTAATGTTAATTTTGGAACATTTCATGCTGTATTTTTAACCATTCTTAAGCATGCTTATAATTTTAGTAGTTCAAATATTATATCAGAGGAACAACGATATGAACTCATGCGAGATATTATTTCACATTATGATGTTGAATTTAAAGATGAAAATGATTTTATAGGTAATATTTATTCAGAGATAAGTCAGATAAAAAATGCAAGGCTGGATATAAATAATTTTTATTCAAATCAATGTGGTGAGGAGATTTTCAGAAATATTTATAAAGACTATCAAAGACGCCTTAACCAAAGTAAAATGATTGATTTCGATGATATGCTTACATATACATATGAATTATTTACAGAGCGAAAAGATATTTTAGCAGCATGGCAAAAGAAATTTAAGTATATATTGATAGATGAGTTTCAGGATATCAACAGAATTCAATATGAAATCGTAAAAATGCTTGCACTTCCGGAAAATAATTTGTTTATTGTAGGAGATGATGATCAGTCAATTTATAGATTCAGAGGCTCTAAACCTGAGATAATGCTTAATTTCGACAAAGATTATCCTAATGCCCAAAAAGTTATACTAAACACAAATTACCGCTGTGGAAAATACATTGTAGAGACATCTAAGAATCTTATATCACACAACAAAGAACGTTTTGTAAAGGATATTGTTGCCTCAAAGGAGGATGAGACACCAGTTAATTACGTAACCTTTGAAAGTAGAAAAGATGAAAACTTATATTTGATTAAGGATATAGATACAAAAATAAAAGGTGGTAAGTCTTTTGAGGATTTTGCGGTTTTGTTTAGAACAAATACCCAGCCGCGCGGTCTTATTGAGCAGTTTATTACATACAATATTCCATTTAGGGTAAAGGATCACATACCAAATATATATGAACATTGGATTGCCAGAGATATTTTTTCATATATACGTATTGCAACTGGTTCAAGGGATAGAAAAGATTTCCTGAGGATTATGAATCGCCCCAAAAGATATCTGAGCAGAAATTCATTATATGGACCAGTTATTTCGTTTGATGAATGGATTAAATTATATGATGAACAGCCCTGGATAGCAGAAAGAATTGAAAAACTGGAAGCTGATATAAAATTTATAAGTAAAATGAGTCCATTTGCTGCAATAAATTATATTAGAAGAGGAATAGGATATGATGATTTTCTAATTGAATATGCTCAGTATAAACAAATTGGCAAAGAAGATTTTTTTGATATAATTGATGACATTCATTCTAGTGCCAAAGGATATAAAACCTTTGATGAATGGTATGAACATATAGATTTGTATACACGTGAGATGAAAAAACAGGCTGAGAAAAAGCTTAATAATTCAAATGCTGTAACATTAGCTACTATGCATAGCTCAAAAGGGCTTGAGTTTGATAATGTATATATAATTGATGCGAATGAAGGCATTATGCCATATAAAAAGGCTGTATTAGAAAAAGATATAGAAGAGGAAAGAAGGCTTTTCTATGTTGGCATGACAAGAGCTAAAACATCATTATCAATATATTCCGTCAAATCAATTAATGAGAAAGAATCCGTTATTTCACGATTTGTTTCCGAATCAAAAAAGAAAAAAGAAGAAGAGATGTAAATTACATCTCTTCAAACATTTCTTCATCAAGCAACTCATCAAATCTGTCTGCTGCTGCTTCATATTCATCAGGATCATCAATATATTCAACTGATGGAAGTCCGTTTTCATCCTCATAATATCTGTACAAATACACATTTCCTTCTGCATTATCCTGGCCATTTTTATCTAATGGAAGAAGGGCGATATAATCTTTTTTGAAAGCTTCAAAAATTGTGAGAATTCTGCATTCGATTTCCCCTTCTTCGAGCTCAAGAGTAACTCGAATATCATCAATTTCATCTTCTGTTACAGGTTTAATTTTTTCATTTTCCATAATTAGAATCTCCTTTATATTATTGCCTGAATGTATATTTCAGGATGCTCTTCAAGATTAATAAATTCAGAGGAATCTTTTAATTGAACAACAGGTCTTGTAAGCTTATTTGTAATATAAACTATTCTTGCAATTTTGTCATTACTTAATAATACTTCAGAATTAATATAGGAATTAGCTATTTTTTCCAAAAAGATTAAAATATATTTTGGATGATATTTATTAATGCCTTCCTGTTCGAAATTCGAAATGACATCAAATGGACACAAAGCACTTCGATAACATCGGTTGGAGGTCATAGCATCATAGACATCTGCAATACCAATAATTGATTCAAAATCTCCCATTTTATCTCCAGTAATTCCATAAGGATAACCTGAACCGTCAAATCTTTCGTGATGTAATAGAACAGAACGTTTGATTTTGATGTCAAGATCCATATCTTTAACAACATCATAGCCGAAGGAAGGATGATGTTTTATAAATTCATATTCCTGAGTAGAGAGTTTGCCAGGTTTTTGTAAAATATCGGTTGGTATTTTGCATTTACCGATATCATGCAAGAGTCCGGCTAATGTAAGATGATCTAAATCTTCATCACTCAATCCAACCCATGTACCAATGAGTCTGCAAATAATTGAAACATTCATACAATGAGCTGTAGTGGAATCATCAATTTTTTTCATGGCATGAAGCATTCCAAAAATGGTATATGTAGTTGGATTCTGCTGGAATAATTCCACTGTATCTAAAATAACATTTGGTTCATCAATAGGTGTGTTTTTGAAAATTATATCATTAAAAGTTCCTTCTAATGCTTTTACAGAGTCAGTATATGATTCTCTGAATTTAACATATTCAGGAGTGGATAATAATTTCTGTAAATGGGTTTTCTCAACCTGATTTTTATGTGCAATCGCTTTTTGTGTCTCGTCAGGTATCTCTCCATCTAATATGGGCACTGAGATAATACGATAGTAAGAAAGATGATTAATCATTTGCTGGGTGAGTGCAGTATTTTTCTCAATAATTAACTGACCATTCTTTGAATAAACATTTTCCGCAACTATCATATCCTGAGATAATTCTTTTAAATCTACCAAATGCATTTTTTTGTCCTCTCTATGCCATATTTCCTATATTATACATCCTATATAGAAAAAATTCTATACAAATATGATGATAAAAGGTATAATATCTATATTAATTTAAAGGGCAGATGGGTGACATTATATGGTTTTAGATATAAAAAAAGGTGATTTTTCACAAATGGGTGTAAGAAAAATCGGAAAACATACAATATTTACGTTTGAAGGTAAATTAAATTCAGATTGTCACCTGGTTTTAGTAAACAGATTTGATAAAGAAGATACAAAAGTGACAATCCCGGCAGAATACTGTCTGGGATCTCTTTGTTCTGTGGATATTGTTGGTTTGGATTCTGATTTTTTGTACTACTACGAGATAGATGGCACTAAATATCTTGATCCATATGCAACTATAATTTCAGGAAGAGAAAAGTGGAATGATTTAAGCAGACAGGAAAATGATTATTCCCTTTTATGTGGCGTATCACGTTTGAATTATAAATGGTCAAATGATAGAAAACCGTGCATTTCAAAACAGGATATGAACATATATAAGCTTCATGTCAGAGGGGTTTCAATGGATACAGATACAAAGCATCCGGGAACTTTTACAGCAGTCAAAAGCAGAATTCCATATATTAAAAAAATGGGATTTAATACAATAGAATTAATGCCGGTTTATGAATTTGAGGAAATGAATATTCCTGAAAAGAAACCCGATTTACCAGATTATATAAATTGGGAATCATCACAGGATGATATAATCGTCCCTTGGGAAGAGGATGAAAACACAGAGCATATAAATAAGCCTAATTTCTGGGGTTATACTGAAGGAAATTATTTTTCTGTCAAGGCTTCCTATGCCAGTAATCCTTTAAATGCAGGTGCTGAATTTGCATCATTAATAAAACTTTTACACAATAATAATATGCAGTGTATCATGGAAATCTTTTTCCCGGCAGGAATAAATCATAATCTGATTATAGATGCTCTTCATTTCTGGGTTATGAATTATCATGTTGATGGATTCCATATTTTGGGTGATGATTTACCTGTAACAGCTATTGTACAGGATCCTATGTTAAGCTGTACAAAGATAATGTATCATGACTTTACACATACACAATTATCTTTACAAAAGGGAAAAGATAATCTGTTTATATATAATGATGAATATATCTACCCATCCCGTAAGATTCTTAATCATATGAACGGAGAACTTAATGAGTTTTTAAACCAGCAGAAAAAACAGGGTAATTCTAATGGGTTTATAAATTATGTTGCTAATAATAATGGTTTTTCTCTGGCTGATGTGTTTATGTATAATGATAAGCATAATGAAGATAATGGTGAATATAATCAGGATGGAAGTGCATGGAATTTCAGTAATAATTATGGAATAGAAGGACCTACAAATAAGAAATTTATCAAGACTATACGTCGCAATAAATGGCGTAATTCTATGATGATGCTGTTCCTTGCGCAGGGGGTTCCCTTATTATGGTCTGGTGATGAGATAGGTAATTCCCAAAAAGGAAATAACAATGCATATTGTCAGGATAACCCTGTTGGCTGGATTAATTGGAAAAACGGGTATAATAATAAATCAAATACAGATTTTATAAAAAATCTTATTACGTTCAGAAATAATCATCCGGTTATTTCAAGTACAGTTCCATATCGATTCTGCGATTATAAGGGCTTAGGCTTTCCGGATGTTTCATACCATGGTGATTCGGCTTGGTTATCTGAATTCCATCTTAACAGAATGAGTGTTGGAATTATGTATTGTGGTCTTTATTCTCCGGATAAAGAGAAACAGGAATTTGTATATATTGGTTATAATTTTTATTCATATAGCGAAAAACTGGCTTTGCCTAAGCTTAAAAACAAAATGAAATGGTATCTGGTAGCTGACAGCGGTGAGGAAACAGGCTTTTTATCAGAGCCTGCACTATGTGATAATCAGAATTATGTGGAAGTTTTTCCACAGTCAATTTGTATTTTGGTAGGAAAATAAATGAATGCAATAAAACATTTTATTACAATAACTAAACATAAGAATCTTGTTATGCTGGGATGCTTTAAGATTGGCTTATACAAACAGGGACTATTGCATGACTTGTCAAAATATACCCCAACAGAGTTTTTGGTTGGTTGTAAGTATTATAAAGGTTATATGAGTCCAAATAATGCAGAGAGGGTTGATAAAGGATATTCATCTGCATGGTTACATCACAAAGGACGTAATAAGCATCATTTAGAGTATTGGATAGATTATGATATCCCATCTTCAGACAATAGCAGAGAGCATTCAGGAATGTGCGGAATGAAGATGCCTGTAAAATATGTATGTGAGATGTTTATTGACAGAGTAAGCGCATCAAAAAATTATCAGAAAGATAAATATACAGATGAAAGTGCATTAATATATTATAAGAATGGGATTGACCACTACATGATTCACAAAGATACTGAAGCTTTGCTGGAGTATCTTTTAACCATGCTGGCTGTAAAGGGAGAGAAATACACTTATAAATATATTAAGAAAGTTGTGTTAAAAAACAAAATACCATATGATGCAGATAAACTTAATAATCTAAAGAAGGCTCTTCATATCTAGAGGAAGAGGGGCTTCAAAATACATTTCTCTTTTTGAAATTGGATGAACAAAGGACAGGCTTTTTGAATGAAGAGCCTGTCTTTTTATATATTCATAATTAGGATTATATAGAAAATCACCAATCAAAGGATAGCCTTCATGCTTCATATGAACTCGGATTTGATGAGTGCGCCCGGTCTCTAATTTTAGTTCTACAAGCGATAAGTTCTTTTGGGGATTATAAGCAATTCTTTTAAAGTGTGTTATTGCTTTTTCACCTGAAGCATAATCAACACATCGTTCAATAGTTGAATCATTTTTTCTGGAAATTGGAGCATCTACAGTCCCCGAATCAGGAACATGGCCCTGGCATATTGCATTGTAGGTTCTCTTTATTTCCCGTCTGGAAACTGCAAGTCCTAAAATTGCTGCACTAAGTGCATGTTTTGCAATAATTGTAAGTCCTGTAGTGTCTCTGTCAAGACGGTTAATGCATCTAAAAGTAAAGGCTATATTCTTATTATTAAAATAATATATTAATGCATTGGCTAAAGTGTTATCATGGTTATTCATTGAAGGATGAATTGGCATATTAGAAGGCTTATTAATGACAATAATATCTTCATCCTCATAAACAATATCGAGTGGATAATATACAGCTTCAATATTTTTCTCAAATGTTTCCTCAATAATTTTCACTTCAATTTTATCGTTTTCATTTAACTTCTCGTTGGTATAGGCCCAGATACCATTGCGCCTTATACCATTTTCAGTCTTTTTTAAAGAAACGAGAACTGCATGTGTATATCCCTTTTCTTTCAGAAATTTTTCAATTGTTTTACCAGCTTCTTCTTTATTAATTATATATGTAAGTATTCTTTTCATAGGATTAGTATATCTAATTTTATATGGAAAAGCACGAAAAAAGTATTTGTTACATAAAATAATAGTAAAACCTTTGAAGGTGCACAGTGAAAGAATTTCCTAAACCATTATCAGCGGCCGAGGAAGAAAAAGCACTAAATGACTTATTAGCAGGGGATAAGGATGCACGTGATTTACTTGTGCTTCATAATCTGCGATTGGTTGCGCATGTAGTAAAGAGATATTCTACAGCTGAAGAAGGGGTTGATGATTTGATTTCAATTGGAACAGTGGGATTAATAAAAGCTGTCAACTCGTTTAAGCCAGATTATGGAAGCAAATTTTCAACTTTTGCAATAAGATGTATCGACAATGAAATTCTTATGTATTTTCGTAGTAAGAAAAAAAGAAAGGGTGAAATATCGATATTTGAACCAATAGGGACGGATAAAGAAGGCAATCAGATTCATTTAGTAGATGTTCTTGAAAATGATGAACCGGACATTGTTGAAAATATTGAAAAAAACAGCTGTTTATCATTGATAGAACAAAATATGAAGGATATTTTAACTGATAGAGAATTGGAAATTGTAAAAAAAAGATATGGTCTTTTAGGAAGTAAAGAATATACACAGAAAGAAATTGCAAATGAAATTGGTATTTCAAGATCATATGTATCGCGAATAGAAAAAAGAGCCCTCAAAAAAATGAAAAAAGTATTGGAATAAATAATGATATGTGATAGTATAAATTCATTCTTTTTCAAATTTTGCATTATTCTATGCGATAATTCCCAAGGAATGGAGAAAAATGTATAGTTCAATTAAAACAGCACTACTTGACGGAATTAATACTGTTCCTGTAATCGTAGAGGTTGATATAAATACAGGGCTTCCTATGTTTGATATGGTAGGAAATCTTGCACCTGAAGTAAGAGAAGCAAAAGAGAGGGTTAAAACAGCCCTTCATAACTGTGGAATAATAATTCCACCAAAAAGAATAACTGTAAATATGATTCCGGCAAATATAAGGAAAAACGGAACAGGGTTTGATCTGCCAATAGCAATAGCCTTGCTTATAGGTCTGGGTGTCATTGAGGAAGAAAAATGTAAAGATATTGTTTTTGTTGGTGAGTTAAGTTTAAACGGTCAGATTAATCCTGTAAAAGGGATACTGCCAATTGTGTCGGACGCTGTTTGCAGAGGTGTTAAAACATTTATATTATCTAATCAGAATAGAAACGAAGCAAAACTTATTGCCGAGGCTGAGGTCTATTCCTTTGATAACCTGTGGCAGATAATTAATTTTCTTAATGACGGCACATATGAGGAAAAAGTAACAGAAAATATAACTTCGCAAATTGAAAAAATATCTGATTTTTCAGAAATAAATGGACAAAAATATTTAAAGAGAACATGTGAAGTTGCAGCAAGTGGAATGCACAATATTCTGATGATTGGGCCTCCGGGAGCTGGTAAAACAATGATTGCCGAACGCCTTCCTTCGATAATGCCAGCACTGACAGAAAGTGAAAAGTTAGAGTTATCTAAGATTTACAGCATCTGTGGTCTTTTGGATAATACAACAACATTATTATCTAAAAGACCATTTAGAAGCCCACATCACTCTGTTACTAATGCCGGACTTGTTGGTGGTGGAATCGATTTAAAGCCAGGTGAGATATCGCTGGCACATAATGGAGTTTTGTTCTTGGACGAGCTGACAGAGTTTAAAAGAGATACTATAGAAGTATTGAGACAACCAATGGAAGAAAGAAAAATTCATCTGACCAGAAATAATAAAAGTACGGTCTATCCTTCAGATTTTCTTTTGGTTACGGCAATGAA
>JAXJVZ010000193.1:0-2905 GCA_036308285.1 Agathobacter sp.
GCATTATCAATTAAGGCAAAGCTTCTTGGCTACAATACAGATAAGCCTCAGCGCATTTTCATGGCACACTTTACAATTCCTGATGAAATAAGACAACAGGGAATAATGGATAAGATACAGGCAATTCTTGAGGAGATATTTAAAGAGAATGAAAGTCAGGTTATCATCTCATGTTTTAACTATAATCTCATTGGACTTACGGGAGAGACTTCAAAGGAAAAGTTACAAGAAATATTTGATTCCTTTTGTAAAAGAATAAAACAATTTGAAAAAGAAATCTGTTGTAAAATTGGAGTGGGAAGCAGTTGCCCGGACTGTAAGAATCTGCGCGAAAGTTTTGAGCAGGCATCGAAATGTATTGAGATGGCATCACCGGTTAAATGGTATGATGAGCTTGGTTTTATGAAGCTTCTTATGTCCATGGAAGACCATAAGCTTTTAGAGGAATATTTAAAGCAGACTTTAGGTAAAATACTTGAATATGACTTGAAAAACAAAACGCAGTTTATTAAAACGCTTGAGGCATATTTTTACTGCAACGAAAATATGAAGGATACAGCAAAGTATATTTTTAGTCATCCAAATACAATAAAATACCGTTTGCAAAGAATAGAAGAAATTAGCGGCTATAGTATGGAGAGCAGCGCAGATAAGCTTGAGCTTCAGGTTGCATTAAAGGTTTTGCGAATGTATGGGTGGGGTTCTGAATAGAAAAAACAGGAAAGAGGTATCAGATGATTACATGTAGAGATGTTAATAATCTAAGATTAGACGGTGTTGAGCTACTGACAGGAGAAGTGGGGCTTGAGAGAATGGTATCGTGGACATATATGGTACAGACCAAGCCATTTGACGACCACATGAATCCGGGAAATTTTGCATTAATGGTAATAGATGATGTCAGATTTACAATGGACGCGGTGCCTGATATTATGACGGAATTAAATGGCCTTGGGATATCTGGGCTTGCAATATCAATAGAAGATGACAGAGAGAAAATATCACAGAATATTATTGACAGGGCATTAGACTTAGAGCTGCCGCTGTTTTACGTAAGGTGGGAAGGTGCATCATTTGTAGATATCGCCCAGAGTGTAGGTAAGCTTATTTTAGAAACGGAAGTGCGAAATAAAAGAACCGGGGACTATCTGTACAACCTCTTGTTTGGTTATGAGGTAAATTCAAAATATGTCGAGAAAATTTCAGCACAGTTTGGTCTTGATTTTACCAAGCCTTACCGGGTGGGAATAATTGTAATAGACAGAAAATATGGAATTAACTTAGAGCAGGATGAACACACATATGAATACTATACGGATTGTTTAAACAGAGAAGTCATACATATGAAAAAAAGACCAATGTATATGCGATTTTTAAATAAATTTGTGCTTTTATTTGAAGCGACACCAGCAAAAGAGACAGAGCATGAGCTTGAGGAAATATTAACAAAACTGGATAATAGACCCGACTTCAAAAACCACATAAATAGTACATGCATTTTGGGAAGCACATATTCGAATCCAAAAGAATTTGGACAAAGTTATCAGGAAGCAAAAAGTTTAATACCCAAAAAGGATATATTGCCAAATCCTAAAAATAAAAAAGTATTAAGTGCAAGTTCTATGGGAATATATAAATTTATGTTTAAAAGCGGGAATCAGCAGGAAATACTTGATTATTGTAACGAGAGATTAAAAAGTCTTGAGGAATACGACCATGCCAATGGTACTTTTCTGCAGGATACTTTAATTGAATACTATATGAATGGCTTTAATGTTGGAAAAACTGCAGAGGCATTATTTATACACAGAAATTCCCTGCAATATCGTCTGAAAAAAATAGAGGAGATATTAGAAATGGGGCTGGATGATGCAATGGAATATCTTGACCTTGTTAATTGTATCCTGATTAAGAAGCTTATGTTTATATAAGAACTTATATAAGAGTTTTATATCGGAGTTATTTGTCAGTATTATACAAGTTAATATAGTTGCTATTGTGCAAAATTGATAGAACTATTATGCATTTTGAACATTGTGATGGTTTGATAATTAGTATATTATCTGACTATCAGCAAAGGCGCTGGAGAGAAATCTTCGGCGCCTTTGTTACGTTATGAATCTTAATTAAGACATAAAAAAAGCAATGGATTTAGGAGGAAAATTATATGAGAATTAAAAAACTTTTATCAATGACACTTGTAACAGCAATGGCAGTGACAATGCTTGCAGGATGTGGAGCATCAAAATCAGAAAACGGTTCAGAAAGCGCCAAAAAGGGCAGTGATGATAATGTTTTAAGAGTTGGAATGGAATGTGCATATGCTCCATTTAACTGGACACAGGATACAGACACAACACCAGATGGCAGTAAGGCAGTTCCAATTTATGATTCAAATTATTATGCATACGGATACGATGTTGCAGTTGCACAGAAGCTTGCAGATGAGATGGGAATGGAATTAGAAGTACATAAAGTAGAGTGGTCATCAATTGGTATCTCACTTGACGCGGGAGATTACGATGTAATTATCGCAGGAATGGGACGTACAGCAGAAAGAGAAGCCTCATATGCATTTACTGATCCATATTACTACAGAGACAACTGTATCGTAGTAAAGAAAGGAAGCAAGTACGAAAATGTTAAAGGACTTTCAGAGTTAGCCGGAACCGGATGTAAAGTGACAACACAGCTTGGAACAGGCTGGATTCCACTTCTCGACCAGGTTGAAGGGGCTGAACAGTCAGGAAACTTTGAGACAACATCAGAATGCTTTATGGCAATCTCAAACGGTGTAGCAGATGTTTGTATAGTTGATTTACCAACAGCACAGTCAGCAGCACTTACAAATGATGACCTAGTAATTATCGAGCTTGATGAGAATGACACATTTACAGGTGATGAC
>JAXJVZ010000194.1:0-15541 GCA_036308285.1 Agathobacter sp.
AAATCAGAATACACTCGCAAAAAATGGAAATACTTTTTGTATACCGAAATGGAGAGTGTATAATATGGTTGTTCAAAGAGGAGATATTTATTACGCAGATTTAAGACCTGTAGTTGGTTCTGAACAGGGTGGCATAAGACCTGTATTAATTATTCAGAATGATGTAGGAAATAAACACAGTCCTACAGTGATATGTGCAGCAATAACATCGCAGATTCACAAGGCAAAATTGCCGACTCATGTAGAACTTGATTGCAGAGAATATGATTTAGCAAAGGATTCAGTTGTTTTACTTGAGCAACTGAGAACAATCGACAAAAAAAGATTGAAAGACAAGGTGTGCCATCTCGACGATCAGATACTTGATAAAATTGATAAGGCGCTTGGGATAAGTTTAGAATTATTTACATAAGAGAGGAATAGAAGGATGGATGAAGGGTCGAAGCCCTATATTATTTTAATATTGGTTTTAGCATTTTTAGTATTAGTACTTGCGGTAGCTGTAGTTTATCTTATTAGAATCTTAAGAGAAGGAAAGGATGCAAATTCCAAGGTGCA
The DNA here is from genome assembly GCA_036308285.1 of Agathobacter sp. Classification (GTDB taxonomy): domain Bacteria; phylum Bacillota; class Clostridia; order Lachnospirales; family Lachnospiraceae; genus Roseburia. The sequence goes on from JAXJVZ010000194.1 coordinate 559, forward strand.
GACTTCTCTTTTTGGTAATGATGAGGTTACTGAAGAAGAAATTATTTCTATGGTGAATGAGGGGCAGAAAAGCGGAGTGATTCAGGATTCTGAATTTGAAATGATTCACAATATCTTCGAATTTGATGAAAAAGATGTAAAAGATATTATGACACATAGAAGTAATATTATTGGTCTCGATGGTGATATGTCATTTGTTGACGCCGTTGCAGAAATTGTAAATAACGGAAAGTCGCGTTTTCCAGTATATATTGGAGATACTGACCATATAATTGGTGTTCTTCATATCAAGGATGCTTTTTCATTCTTCCAGAGGAATGAATATTATCGTACATCAATAAAAGATATTCCCGGACTTGTCCGCGAGGTGGAATTTGTTCCGGAAACTGTAAGTATAAGAGATTTGTTTAAGAATATGCAGACACAGAAAAGCCATATGGTTATAGTCGTAGATGAATATGGTCAGGTAGGTGGACTTGTTGCGTTAGAAGATATTCTTGAAGAAATTGTTGGAAATATCGAAGATGAACATGACGAAGAGGAAGAGACCATACATAAGGAAAATGATGGAACTTATTATATGGATGGACTTACAAGCTTCGGGGATGTTCTGGAAACTTTAAGTCTTCCGTTAGAAGACGGAGAATATGAGACACTTAATGGACTTCTGGTTAATTTAATGAATAAAATTCCGGGGGAAGACGAAAGACCAAAGATAAATGCTTACGGATATTGCTTTCAGGTTGAATCTGTTGAAAATAACATTATAGGCAGGGTGAAGATATCAAGGGTCAACCCTTGCACCGATAACTAAATGATGTTAGAATAAAGTGAATATATTTAGAAAAGAGGATACAAATTATGTCAGGACATTCCAAATTTGCGAATATCAAGCATAAGAAAGAAAAAAATGATGCTGCCAAGGGTAAGATTTTCACAATGATTGGACGTGAAATTGCAGTAGCAGTTAAGGAGGGTGGACCTGATCCATCCAATAATTTTAAGCTTGCGCAGGTAATTGCAAAGGCTAAGGCAAGTAACATGCCAAATGATACAATTGAAAGAGGTATTAAGAAGGCTGCTGGTGACGGAAACAATGTTAATTACGAGACAGCTACATATGAAGGCTATGGTCCTTCAGGTACAGCAATTATTGTTAAATGCCTTACAGATAATAAGAACCGTACAGCTGCAAATGTACGTAACTGTTTTACAAAGGGACAGGGAAGCATCGGAACACAGGGCTGTGTGTCATATATGTTCGATGAAAAGGGACAGATTATTATTGACAAGGAAGAGTGTGAAATGGATGCTGATGATCTTATGATGCTTGCACTTGATGCAGGAGCAGAAGATTTTGCAGATGAAGATGATAGTTATGAAATCACAACAGCTCCAGCTGATTTTGATGCAGTACACAAGGCAATCGAGGAAGCTGGAATTGCAATGGTTTCTGCGGAGGTTAGTATGATTCCTCAGACATACGTTACACTTACTGAGGAAGCTGATATTATCAATATCGGAAGAATCTTAGATTTATTGGACGATGATGATGATGTTCAGGAAGTTTACCATAATTGGGAAGAGTAATTATTGTTAAGTAGTTAATTAGTTGGAGGATCAGAATGAAGAAAATACTTTTTGTTGCGTCAGAATGCGTACCATTTATTAAGACAGGTGGACTTGCTGATGTATGTGGAGCCCTTCCGAAGGAATTTGATAAGGAGTATTGGGATGTAAGAGTTGTAATTCCTAATTACACATGTATTCCATGGGAATATCGTAGTCAGTTTGAGTATGTAACTCATTTTTATATGACAGCAGGAAATTATATCAGAGATAAATACGTTGGAGTTTTATCTTACAAGCTGGATGGAATAACATATTACTTCATTGATAACGAGGAGTATTTTAACTGCTTTACACCATATGGTGATATCAGATACGATATTGAGAAGTTCGTATTCTTTGATAAGGCAGTGCTTTCAATGCTTCCTCTTATTGATTTCAGACCAGACATTATCCATTGCCATGACTGGGAGACAGGATTTGTTCCTGTATATCTTAGAAATGAATTTCAGGCAAATTCTTTCTTCTGGGGAATTAAGTCTATAATGACAATCCATAATCTTAAATTCCAGGGAATTTGGGATACAAAGACAATGCAGGGACTTACAGGATTTTCTGCAAGTCTGTTCACACCGGATAAGCTTGAGTTTAAGAAAGATGCAAATATGTTAAAGGGTGGTCTGGTGTATGCAGACTATATCACTACGGTTAGTGATACATATGCTAATGAAATTCAGACCATGTATTATGGAGAAGGCCTTGAAGGTCTTTTATCTGCAAGACATTTTGATATGCAGGGTATTGTTAACGGTATCGATTACGGAGTATACAATCCTGCAACTGATAAAAAGATTTATGCAAACTATGATCAGACAAACTTCCGTAAGAAGAAGTTTATAAACAAAGAGAGACTTCAGCAGGATCTTGGTTTAACAGTTGACAAGTCTAAGTTTATGATTGGTCTTATTTCAAGACTTACAGATCAGAAGGGGCTTGATCTTATCAATTATGCTATGGATAGAATTGTTGATGACTATACACAGCTTGTTGTAATCGGAACAGGAGATCCACAGTATGAGAATATGTTCAGACACTATGCATGGAAATATCCTGATAGAGTTTCAGCAAATATCTGCTATTCAGATGATCTTGCACACAAGCTTTATGCAGCAGCTGATGCTTTCTTAGTACCTTCAAGATTTGAGCCATGTGGGCTTACACAGATGATTTCCTTCAGATATGGTACAGTTCCAATTGTCAGAGAGACAGGAGGACTTAAGGATACAGTTGAACCATACAATGAGTATGATAACGTAGGTGATGGATTCTCATTTACTAACTATAATGGAGATGAGCTTCTTGGTGTAATCAATTATTCTAAGCATATTTTCTATGATAGAAAGAAAGAATGGAATCAGATGATTGACAGAGGAATGGTTAAAGATTTCTCATGGAATTCTTCTAAGTTCAGATATGAAGGTTTATATAATTACCTTATTGGAGTATAAAAATCTTATAATTATTAATAATAAGTACAGGTATAGTTTTCTATGCCTGTACTTATTTTTGTATATGGGAGAGTGGCTATGAATCATTTTGATACAGATAAGGATGATAATATTATAAATAATAAAAATAATGATAATAATGAAAAGCTTTCGGAAAAGGAACTTCAGGATAAAGAAATAGTTGATTTGGGACAGGTTGTAGTTCATAAGAATAAAGATGAATACAGAATATATCTTTTGTCAATTATAGGAGAAATTGAAGGACATGAATGTCTTCCATCATCTGCAAAAACAACTAAATATGAACATGTTTTACCGGAACTTGCAGTAATAGAGGATGACAGGAATATAGATGGTGTATTGCTTTTGTTAAATACAGTTGGTGGAGATGTTGAAAGTGGACTTGCAATTGCTGAGATGGTTGCATCCCTGAGTAAACCGACGGTTTCATTAGTGCTTGGAGGAAGTCATTCTATTGGGGTTCCTCTTGCGGTTGCAACAGATTATTCTATGATAGTGCCTTCTGGAACCATGGTTATTCATCCCGTAAGACTTAGTGGTACGGTTATTGGTGCACCGGCAACCTATGAATATTTCAAGCAGATGGAAACTCGTATTATCAAATTTATTACGGATCACTGTAATGCTAAAGCAGAAAGAATAGAACAGATGATGATGAATACAAAGATGCTGACAAAGGATCTGGGGACGGTTCTTGTGGGCGAAGAAACAGTAAAAGAGGGAATTATTGATGAAATTGGGGGAATATCGCAAGCTTTTCAAAAAATATATAGTTTAATAGATGAAAGAAGACACTAAATATGGTATAATTAATCCAAATGCATGCAAATGGAGGTTTTGTATCAATGGCAACGAGGAAAAATTCCTCAACTGGAAGAAAAACAAAGAAAGAACGAATGCAGGAGATGGAACGTGCAGAAGCACTTAGAAGAGAAATAATATTATGGGGCGTTGTGGCTGTTTCACTTCTCTTATTTATTAGTAATATTGGTGTAGGTGGAGCAGTTGGCGGTGCAGTAAGCGGATTTATATTTGGACTATTTGGAATGGTTGCATATGTTTTTCCTGTTTTACTGCTTGTAGGCAGCTTTTTTGCCATCTCAAACAGGGGGAATAGTATTGCAATATTAAAGCTTATATCGGCAATTATTTTTGCAGTTTTTATTTGTGTATTTTTATCACTTGCAGTGTATGGCGAGAATTTTGAAACTCCTATGAGGGCTTTTGCTGATAGTGTTTCCAGAAAGTCTGGTGGAGGAATTATTGGCGGCTCAATTGGATATATGCTGGTAAAAGGATTTGGAATAATCGGGGCATATATTATAGATATTATTGTGCTTATTATTGCTCTTGTTATCATGACAGGGAAATCTGCAATGCGTGGCATGAAGAAACAGGGACAAAAAGTATATGCTTCTGCAAAAGAAAATAATGTAAAAATGCAGGAGTACAGAGAATACAAGTCAAAAGAGCGTGCTGCAAGAAGAATGGATAAAAAGGTTACAGGTGTATCTCTTGATACAAAGATTGTTGATAAGGCTTCAACAATTAATACTGATGAGATGGGAGAGATACATATTGAAAATTATCCACCGCAGGACGAACTTTTCAAAGCTTCAAATGCACCTATTTCGGTTAAGCAGAAAATAGCGCCTGTAGAAGCTGCACCATCATCTGGTTCGCAAGCTGCAATTGAACCCTCAGAGCCTAAGCAACCGGAACCGGTATATGCAGATTTAAAGGCTTCAAATCCGGCTGTGGAGAATAAATCTGAAAGTTCATTTATTGAACAGCTGTTTAAAGAAGCCAAGATGGTTAATGAAGAACCTAAATCTGAAAATATACAGGCTGTCAATGAAGAACCACATGTTTATGATAAGGAAAAGAAAAAGACTAGAACTTCTGAGCAGGAAAAACAGACAGAGGTAGACAATGTTGAACGTCAGATTCAGGCAGCTAATGAGAAGCCAAAATCAACATATGTTCCTCCATCTGTTGATATTTTACATAAGGGCCAGGCCGGAGCTGTTGGTAATACAAAGCAACAGCTTGCGGAGACTGCAGCAAAGCTTGAACAGACAATGAATATATTCGGAGTTAATGCAAAAGTTACAGATTATAGCTGTGGTCCAACTGTAACGAGATTCGAGGTTCAGCCGGAGCTTGGAGTGAAGGTTAGTAAGATAGTTAATCTTACAGATGATATTAAGTTTTCACTGGCTGCAACTGATGTTAGAATCGAAGCACCTATTCCGGGTAAGTCGGCTGTTGGTATAGAGATTCCAAATGCCCAAAATGTTGCTGTCCCATTTAGGGATTTGGTTGAGTCGCAGGAATTTAAGAATGCAAAGTCTCCAATCACTTTTGCCCTTGGAAGGGATATTTCCGGAGCAGTAAAGATTGCAGATCTGGCCAAGATGCCTCATCTTATGATTGCCGGTTCGACTGGTTCAGGAAAGTCGGTTTGTATTAATACAATTATTACAAGTATTTTATATAAGGCAGGACCAGAGGAAGTTAAACTCATAATGATTGATCCAAAGGTCGTAGAATTAAGTGTTTATAACGGAATCCCACACCTTTTGATTCCGGTTGTAACAGATCCGAAGAAGGCTGCCGGAGCATTAAACTGGGCAGTAAAAGAAATGACAGACAGATATCAGAAATTTGCTGAGACTGGTGTCAGGGAGATTAATGGTTATAATGAAAAAGTAGACTCTATAGAGGTTCCCGAAGGACAGGAAAGACCAAAGAAGATGGAGCGAATTGTCGTAATTGTAGACGAGCTTGCAGATCTTATGATGGTTGCTGCTAAGGACGTGGAAGAAGCTATCTGCAGACTTGCACAGCTTGCCCGAGCTGCAGGTATTCATCTTATAATTGCAACCCAGAGACCTTCTGCTGATGTCATTACAGGTATAATTCGTGCCAACATGCCAAGTAGAATTGCGTTTGCAGTATCGTCAGCTATCGACAGTAGGATTATTCTCGATCAGGCAGGAGCAGAGAGATTGCTGGGTAAGGGCGATATGCTTTTCAATCCGCAGGGAGCAACACATCCTCTTCGAATTCAGGGAGCCTTCATTACGGATAATGAGATTGCAGAAATCATCGAGGATGTAAAGATTAAGAATGGAGAAGCACAGGCTGATTCAGAGATAGAGAATCAGGTTTCCAGCATGCAGACATCGTCAAATACTGTTGTTATTTCAGATGGTGATAACGATGACGGCCGTGATAATTATTTCATGGAGGCCGCCGGAATTATTATAGACAAGGAAAAAGCTTCAATTGGTATGTTACAACGATATTTGAAGGTTGGCTTTAACAGGGCTGCGAGAATTATGGACCAGCTCGAGGAGGCAGGTATCGTTGGTCCGGAAGAAGGGACAAAACCAAGAAAAGTTCTTATGACACAGGAAGAATTTAATTCTTTTGTTGACGAAAATTCCTAAACATGTAATGATAAACTATATACTAATTGAGATAAAATATCGGAGGTATAATATAATATGAAAACAGATATTCAAATCGCTCAGGAAGCAAAAATGATTCCAATTAAGGAGGTTGCTGCATCGATAGGTATTCAGGAGGATGACCTTGAATTATACGGAAAGTATAAGGCTAAGATTTCTGATGAACTCATTGAGCGTTCTAAGAGTAATCCTGATGGAAAACTTATTTTAGTTACAGCAATTAACCCAACTCCGGCAGGAGAGGGGAAGACTACAACAAGTGTTGGACTGGGACAGGCATTTGGTAAATTGGGTAAGAAAGCCCTCATTGCATTACGTGAGCCATCACTTGGACCATGTTTTGGAATTAAAGGTGGTGCCGCAGGCGGCGGATATGCACAGGTAGTTCCTATGGAAGATTTAAATCTTCACTTTACAGGTGATTTTCATGCTATAACCTCTGCTAACAATCTTCTTGCTGCTTTACTTGACAATCATATTCAGCAGGGAAATGAACTTGGAATTGATCCAAGACAGATTGTCTGGAAGCGTTGTATGGATATGAACGACAGAGTCCTTCGTAATATTGTTGTTGGTCTTGGAAGTAAGATGGATGGTGTTGTAAGAGAAGACCATTTTGTAATAACAGTAGCTTCTGAAATTATGGCTATTCTTTGTCTTGCTGATGATATGGCAGATTTAAAGAAACGTCTTGGAAAAATAATTGTTGCTTACTCATATGAAGGAAAGCCTGTTACAGCTGATGACCTTCAGGCAACAGGTGCCATGGCGGCTCTTCTTAAGGATGCATTAAAGCCAAATCTTATTCAGACTTTAGAGCATACACCAGCTATCGTACATGGTGGACCTTTTGCCAATATTGCTCATGGATGTAACTCTGTAAGAGCTACAAAGACAGCACTTAAACTTGCTGATTATGTAATTACAGAAGCTGGATTTGGAGCAGACCTTGGAGCAGAGAAGTTCTTCGATATCAAGTGTCGTAAGGCTGGACTTTCTCCAGATGCAGTTGTACTTGTTGCAACAGTACGTGCTCTTAAGTATAACGGAGGTGTTCCAAAGGATAAGCTTTCAGAGGAGAATCTGGATGCATTAAAGAGGGGGATTGTTAATCTTGAGAAGCACATTGAGAATATCCAGAAATACGGAGTACCTGTAGTAGTCACGCTTAATTCGTTTATTACAGATACTAAGGCTGAGACAGACTTCATTGAACAGTTCTGTAAGGAAAGAGATTGTGAGTTTGCACTTTCAAAGGTTTGGGAGAACGGCGGAGAAGGTGGAATTGATTTAGCTAAAAAGGTATTAGAGACTCTTGAGAACAAGGAGAGTAATTTCAAACTGCTTTATGATGATAGTCTTTCACTTAAAGAGAAGATTGAGACTGTGGCAAGAGAGATATATGGAGCTGACGGAGTTACATATACAGCTGCCGCAGAGAAGGAATTACAGAGAATTACCGATATTGGAATGGGAGATTTGCCTGTTTGTATGGCAAAGACCCAGTACTCTCTTTCCGATGATGCCAAGAAGCTTGGAAGACCAAGTGGATTTACAATCAATGTAAGAGAAGTATATGTATCTGCGGGTGCAGGATTTGTTGTTGCAATTAATGGTTCGATTATGACAATGCCAGGTTTATCAAAGAAACCAGCTGCATATGGAATTGATGTTGATGATAATGGAGTAATTACAGGTTTGTTCTAGGAGGAAAAATGGCTAATTTGATTGACGGAAAAAAGATTTCCCAGGAAATAAAGGACGAATTAAAAGCAAAGGTTGCAGAACTTAAGAGTGAGGGAACAGTTTGTTCCCTTGCTGTTATTCAGGTAGGAAATGATCCTGCATCAAGTGTATATGTTAATAACAAGAAGAAAGCATGTGCATATATTGGAATTGAATCTGTTGCATATGAGCTTCCAGAGGAAACTACAGAAGAGGAACTTCTTGGAATTATTGATAAGCTTAATAAGGATGATAAGATTAATGGCATTCTTTGTCAGTTACCTTTACCAAATCACATTGATGAGGACAAGGTGATTAATGCTATTTCTCCTAAGAAGGATGTTGATGGTTTCCATCCACAGAGTGTTGGTTCTCTTGTTATTGGCCAGCCGGGTTTTGTTTCATGTACACCAGCTGGAATTATTCAGCTTTTAAAGAGAAGTAATGTTGAAATAGAAGGAAAACATTGTGTTGTAATAGGAAGGAGTAATATTGTAGGAAAGCCTATGGCTTTACTTATGCTGCAGGAAAATGCAACCGTTACTGTATGTCATTCCAGAACAAAGAATTTAAAGGAAATCTGCAAGCAGGCAGATATTCTTATTGTTGCAGTTGGAAAGAAGGAATTTGTTACAGCTGATTTTGTAAAAGAAGGTGCAGTAGTAATCGATGTTGGAATTCACAGAGATGAGAATAATAAATTAAAAGGCGATGTTCTCTTTGATGAGGTTAAAGATATTGCATCGTATATTACACCTGTTCCAGGCGGAGTTGGTCCTATGACTATTGCAATGTTGATGAATAACTGTGTTGAGGCTTTGTCTATATGAGATGCATATATTGTGAATCAGAAATTGTAGATGGAGAAATATATTGTAATAAGTGTGGAAAAGCAGTACAGATGGTTCCAGATTACAATGAATTTGAAGATGATTATATTGATGGCTTAGTAGGCATTACACAGAAGGAACAAAAAAAACTTAAACAGCAAAAAATCCAGGAAGAAAAAAGACAGAAGAAAATAAAAGCTATAGAAGAGCAAAACAAAAAACAAAAGCAGATTATTATTGCTTTACTTGCTGTAGTTTGTATAGCTGTTATTGTTCTCATTGCTGTTATAGCAGGTAATGTTAAAAATAAAAATAGTAATTCTGCAGAATATCAGATAAATAAGGCTCATAAGGCTCTTGAGAAGGGGCTTACAGATGAGGCTGTTTCTTATTTTGAAAAAGCAATTTCTCTTGACGAGGATAATACTGATATTAAGATGGAGCTTGCAGTCTTGTTTGATGACCAGAAGAATTATTCAGGCGCAGCCATTTTGTACAAAGAAGTAATTGATATAGACAATATGAATGAAGCTGCTTATAAGGCCTTGATTCGTTATTATGACAGCAATAAGGATTATGATTCTATTATTGATTTAAGCAAGGGTGTTAAGAGTACAAGTATAATGAAGCTTTTTGATGAATATATTGTTACACCTCCTATTTTCAGTCTGGAGAGTGGAGAGTATGAGGATTCATTAAAATTAAAGCTGACTTCATCCTCTAAGGCGGATATTTATTATTCTTTTGACGATGCTAATCCATATGAAGACGGGGATAAATATAATAAAGAAATTCTGCTTGAAGAGATTGGAGAATTTAAGATTACAGCTGTATGCGTTAATTCAAAAGGAATTTGCAGTGAGCCTGCACAAGAAGAGTTTGTTATAATTTCTTCTGCGCCTGATATGCCGAGTGTGACACCAGACGGTGGAAGCTTTATTACAGATTCAAAGGCCTATGTTGATGTGCCATCCAATTGTAATGCATATTATACATGGGATGGAACTGATCCAACTATTGAATCAGAACTGTATGTAGATGGAATCAGTATTCCGGAAGGAAATAATGTCTTATCTGTTGTTTTGATTAATGATAAAGGCAAAGTCAGTGAGGTATACAAAAACAGATTTGAGTATTACAAGTCTGAATAATTAGGAAAATTCCTTGCAATTGCCAGGCTATAGTGATATTATATATTTGAAACATGGTAACTTAGATTGAGAGAGAGCGAAAGTTCTCTCTCAATTCACGTTTAAAAGGTAATCGGAAAAGAGGTGCATTAATTGTCTAAGGCAAGTAGCTATGAAGCAAAAACAGAGAGCCTCATTACTCCAATTATTGAGAGAATGAATTTTGAGCTTGTAGATGTGGAGTATGTCAAAGAAGGTGGAATCTGGTATTTAAGAGCCTATATTGATAAAGAGGGCGGAATTACAGTTAATGATTGTGAGGCAGTTGCAAGAGAAATGAATGAAATTCTGGATGCAGAAGATTTTATTCCAGATTCATATACATTTGAGGTTAGTTCCCCGGGACTTGGAAGACCACTCAAGAAAGAGAAAGATTATGTACGTAACATGGGGAAGGAAATTGAAATCAGAACCTATAGAGCTATAAACAAGAGTAAAGAATTTTACGGAATTCTAAAAGCTTATGACAAGGATTCGGTTACTATAGTTAATGACGAAGATGAAACAGTAGAATTTGCAAAAAGTGATATAGCATTAATTCGTCAGGCTGTTCATTTTTAATAGTTTAAAGAGCGCACGATAACACAAATAGGAGGAAAATAATAATGAATAATGAGTTATTAGAAGCGTTAAATATATTAGAGCAGGAAAAAAATATCAGTAAGGAGACTCTTTTAGAGGCGATTGAGAATTCTCTTGTGACAGCATGTAAGAATCATTTTGGAAAGTCTGATAATGTAAAAGTTGAAATTGACCCGGATACATGTCAGTTTTCATGTTATCAGGAGAAAACTGTAGTAGAAGATGTAACAGATCCAATCGAGGAGATTTCACTTGTAAATGCCCAGATGATTGACACAAAGTATGAGATTGGTGATGTTGTAAGAATAGAAGTAAAGTCAAAAGAATTTGGACGTATTGCAACACAGAATGCCAAGAATGTGATTTTACAGAAGATTCGTGAGGAAGAGCGAAAAGTAATCTACAATGAGTACAACGGAAAAGAGAAGGATGTTGTTACAGGTGTTGTTCAGAGATATGTAGGTAAGAACGTAAGTATTAACCTTGGCAAGGCTGATGCACTTCTTACAGAGTCAGAGCAGATTAAGGGAGAGACATTCCAGCCAACAGAGAGAATTAAGGTATATATTCTCGAGGTTAAGTCGACATCCAAGGGACCAAAGATTCTTGTTTCAAGAACTCATCCAGAGCTTGTAAAGAGACTTTTTGAGTCTGAGGTTACAGAGGTTAAGGACGGAATCGTTGAAATTAAGTCAATCTCACGTGAGGCTGGAAGCAGAACAAAGATTGCTGTGTGGTCTAATGACCCTGACGTAGATCCTGTTGGTGCATGCGTAGGTATGAGCGGAGCCAGAGTAAACGCAATTGTCAATGAATTGCGTGGAGAGAAGATTGATATTATAGAATGGGATGAAAACCCTGCTCTCTTAATTCAGAATGCACTTAGTCCTGCAAATGTAATCTTCGTTGGAGCAGATCCTGAAGAGAAGACTGCAAAGGTAGTTGTTCCGGATTATCAGCTTTCACTTGCAATTGGTAAAGAAGGTCAGAATGCAAGACTTGCAGCAAGACTTACCGGATATAAGATCGATATCAAGAGTGAGTCACAGGCAAGAGAGTCTGGAGAGTTTGATGATATTGGACTTTTTGATGAGGCTCCGGCTGCGGAAGAAATGTATGAGGAATAATTAGATGACTAATAAAAGAATACCTTTACGTAAATGTGTAGGTTGTAATGAAATGAAAACAAAGCAGGAACTTATACGTGTATTAAAAACTCCTGAGGAGGAAATTGTGCTGGATACAACTGGAAGAAAGAATGGTCGTGGCGCATATATATGTATGAATCCAGAATGCTTAAAGCTTGCACAGAAAAATAAAGGACTTGAACGTTCCTTAAAGCAAAGCATTCCTGATACAGTATTTGAGAATCTTTATAAGGAGATGAATTCAATTGGTAGATAGAGTTTTATCAATGTTGGGAATAGCTGCAAAATCCGGAAAAGTTGTTAGCGGAGAATTCTCTACAGAGAAGGCAATCAAAACAGGTAAAGCCTACCTTGCGATTGTTTCAGTTGAGGCATCAGATAATACAAAGAAGATGTTTGAGAATATGACAGACTTTTATGAGGTTCCATTATATTACTATGGAACAAAGGAAGAGCTTGGAAGAGCTATCGGAAAAGAATTCAGAGCTTCCGTAGCTGTATGTGATGAAAGTCTTGCTGATGCAGTAGAGAAAAAGCTGCAGCTAAGTAAAACTGAATAATGGAGGAAACAAGATATATGGCAAAAGTTAGAGTTTACGAACTTGCAAAAGAATTAGATATAAAATCACAGGATATAATAGATGTATTAAGTGGCACAGAGCATGCTGTAAAGTCTGCACAGAGTGGATTAGAGGCAGAGGCAGTTGCGATTGTTAAAAGCAGATTTGCTAAGACCGACAATAAAGAAAATGCTTCAAGTGCTCCAGTTGCTGAAGCAGAAAAGACTGAGGACAAAGATAAGAGTGACGAAGCGCCTAAGAAGAAGTCTAGTGTAATCACTGTTTTTAACGCACAGTACAGCAAGAATTCAAGACGTCCATCAAATGGAGGACAGAAGAATAATAACAAGAATAATGAGAAGAATAACGACAGGGGACCAAAGCGTGACAATAGTTATTCTGCAAGACCTGAGACAAAGATTATTCGTCCAAGACCAGTTGGAGAGCGCGCGATGCGTCCTATTAGCGAAAGAACAGCTAATAATAAGGATGATTTCAGTGATATTCGTCCAAATAAGGCTCAGAGCGAAGAAAGACCAGCTAGAAATGAGCGTCAGGGAAATGCTTCTGCAGAGCGTAGAGAAGGTCAGAGAAACAATAATCGAGGTAATGAAAGACCAGCTAGAAATACTGACAGAAATAACGACAGAAACAGCGATAGAAATAATGAGCGCATGAACAATCGTCCTAATAGAAATAATGATCGGCCTACTGACAGAAATAACGACAGAAACAGTGAGAGAAATACTGACAGAAATAATGACAGAAATAATTCCAGAGGTCGTTTTGATAAGGATAATAAGTTCAGCAAAGATGCTGTTGTGAGTGCTCCGGATGATGTAAGAGGTAAGGAGAGCCGCGAGAGAAATAATAATGACAGACGTAATAATAACAAGCGTGCCCAGGATCATGATAAGCTTGGAAAACGTCAGGAAAATTATATAAATCTCGAGAAGCATGGTGGAAAGAAAAAACCACAGCAGCAGCCACAGCAGCCTAAGGAAGATCCAAACGAGATTAAGACAATCACAATTCCAGAGAAGATGACAATTAAGGAACTGGCTGATAAGATGAAGCTTCAGCCTTCTGCAATTATCAAGAAGCTTTTCCTCAAGGGACAGATGGTTACAATGAACTCAGACATTACTTTTGAAGACGCTGAAGAAATTGCATTAGAGTTTAACTTTATCTGTGAACAGGAAGAGAAGGTTGATGTTATTGCAGAGCTTCTTAAGGAAGATGAAGAGAATGAAGCAGATATGATTCCAAGATCTCCTGTAGTCTGTGTAATGGGACACGTAGATCATGGTAAGACATCACTTCTTGATGCCATAAGATCAACAAGAGTTACAGACAGAGAGGCTGGTGGAATCACACAGCATATTGGAGCGTCAGTTGTTTCAATCAATGGACAGAATATTACATTCCTTGACACTCCTGGACATGAGGCATTTACAGCTATGCGTATGAGAGGTGCAAGCTCAACAGATATTGCAATCTTAGTAGTAGCTGCTGATGACGGTGTAATGCCACAGACTGTTGAGGCTATTAACCATGCTAAGGCTGCCGGTGTAGAAATTATCGTAGCAGTTAACAAGATGGATAAGCCAAGCGCAAATATTGATAAGGTTAAGCAGGAGCTTTCTGAGTATGAGCTTATTCCGGAAGACTGGGGTGGAAGCACAATTTTCTGTCCTGTTTCAGCACATACAAGGGATGGTATCGATAACCTTCTTGAGATGATACTTCTTACAGCCGAGGTATTAGAGCTTAAGGCTAATCCAAAGAGAAATGCACGTGGTCTCGTTATCGAGGCTCAGCTTGATAAAGGTCGCGGAGCTGTTGCAACAGTACTTGTACAGAAGGGAACACTTCATGTTGGTGATTCACTTGCATGTGGAAGCAGCTATGGTAAGGTACGTGCGATGGTTGATGATAAAGGCCGTCGTGTAAAAGAGGCAGGACCTTCTACACCTGTAGAGATTTTAGGTCTCAATAGCGTTCCGGCTGCAGGTGAGACATTCGTAATGTGCGATAATGACAAAGAGGCTAAATCATTTGCTGAGACATATATTTCAGAAGAGAAGAACAGACTTATCGAAGAGACAAAGGCTAAGATGTCGCTTGATGACTTATTCTCACAGATTCAGTCAGGTAATATGAAAGAGCTTAATCTTATCGTTAAGGCTGATGTTCAGGGTTCTGTTGAGGCGGTTAAGCAGAGTCTTGTAAAACTTTCAAATGAGGAAGTATTAGTTAAGGTAATACATGGCGGAGTTGGTGCTATCAATGAGTCAGACGTTATTCTTGCTTCTGCATCTAATGCAATTATCATCGGATTTAACGTTCGTCCAGATCCAATTGCTAAGCAGAC
>JAXJVZ010000195.1:0-4195 GCA_036308285.1 Agathobacter sp.
AAAACATACCGCTGCGACAAATGAAAGAGGTGTCATAATACACTTTTCTTTCTTACTCTTTGACACAAAATTCATGACCGTATTCAACGAAAGGTATACGGCCATAACTATGCAAATTATCTGGGTTACTTTTTCTGAAAACCACAATGGAAAAAAACCACCCATCTGTAAAATAACTATTACAAAGAATATTTGAAGAATCAATTGTGTTACTAAAACAAGTCTTAATTTTTTAGGAAAAACCTTATATTGCCCACCCATTGTCAACTCTCCTAATGGCAATCCACATATTATTAAAACAGATAATATGATTACTACTGAAAATGTTATTGCTCCAATTATTGCTACCATAATTTCCTCCATAAATTTCAAATTTCACAGCCCTTACATTCCGCAAAAAAACGAGCTATTATGCACATTTATTACTGGCGAATATTCATAAGTAGCTTGGTCCATATCCTCTTGTGATACGAGACAAATATATTTTACATTACGAAATAAGCCAATCCTCTTAAGCATTTTTGTTGCTTATACTTCTTACACCTATACTTAATGAATTCGATTTTCCACTCACGCTCTTCATCATGAATTGCCTGTAATAATTCCTCTGGTGAAAATGGTTGCTCTAATGACATTGCCAAACTGTATATATACCGGTCTAAAGGTGTAATATCTTTCAATTTCATTTTACTATATCCCCTTTTCAAAAATATACTCTAAACACTCCAGCGTATACTCATCTTCCACACAAATTGTACTTCCATCTCCTACAATATTTGCGCATACTGCAAAGCGTAATCCATTCCCATGACAAGTATATAAATCACAATCTGGCCCCGTCAACTTATCTTTAATCTCAAATCCGTTAGCAGTCAGAATCTGCATTATCTCCGCCAATTCTTCTCTATCGCTTCTTCTCTCTAAATTTCTGAAATAGAGATGTTTACTGTCCCCTTCCAGTCTAAAAGTCTGCATATCGTTACCTTCCGTTGTTATTTGCTCCTGAAATTATACCACCAAATACATGATTTCTCAATTACTTCTAATCGCCCCAATTCTATCCCTTATAAACAAATAATCTGTAGGCATCTCTGGCTACAGACCTTCTAAACCTATTCTAAATTATGCTACCAAAAATTCCATCAAACGCTCCTGTAAACACATTACTAGCCCCGCACATAACTGTGGTATTCCAAGTAGCACGCTCTCTATAGCAATAAATACAATTGCTTGCTTTGCATAAAACAGTGTACCCTCATCCATGTATGTAAAGAATGCCACAAGAACAAATAAGATATTCAGAATGCCAGCTAATACCCCCACAATTCCTTCCACCGTATTATATACCAACAACACAAAGTTCAAGAATAAAATCAACGGTAACACCAATATCTTTGCTACCAACTTAACCAAAAACTTTACTACTACCATACACCTTACCCCCTCATCTTCTTCGCATAGCCATTCAACCTCTGAAATTGTTCATATTCATGCAAAATATCTTTAATCTTATGCTTTGCATTTGCAAGTGCAGCTGCTTCCTCCTTGCTACCGGTCATACCACTACAGAATATCTCTACACACTTTTTGAGTGCATCTACATCTGAAAGTTCTCTGCTTTCCTCTCTTACAAACTCTTCCACTTCTATTTGTGTATTTCTAAAAAGAGTGCTGTTATAAATGAACATACGGAACAATCTGTTCCCTTCATCCGGATGCAGTTCTTGGTCCACACGAAGCAGTTCCCTTGAAAATCCTGCAATAGACTTTGAAGCCATTTCCAGTTTGCTTTCGCTACTCAGTTTCACTACGATAGAATATTCACTTATCTCAACAATCTCTAATCGTCTGCCGGTTCTCTTGTAACTGGCACTATTATTTACATAGTTGCAGGCATGTTCAAAGATAGGCACACCATTATACTTCTGCTTTGCAATCTCTGAAAACTTCTCCTGACACTCTTTATTAGCTGCACGTAACTCTAAATATCTAATATCCATAAGAACGCCTCCTTGTATCGCACTTGTTTTTGTGTTCACACTTTCTATGTATATTCTATAACGCTCTATGGATTTTTGCAAGCACTTTTTTGTGTGTTCTCACTTTCAGAAGAAGTTTGCAGAGATTTGAGACCTACCGAGCTACTGCAAATTGCGGAAAATCATGATTCACTTCCTGCTGATAATAACTCTTCATCGTTGACGGTGCATTAAACAAAGCGGCCAGCAAATACTTCTTGATATTTCGCACCTTAGATGTCGTCTCTTTCAGGCAGTCCATTACATACTGAATGTGCGAGCTGTTCAGCTTCAAAAATTTACCCTTAACCAATTCTACCGGATACTCATTGCTTGCAATAAATACGGTACCATTTTTACAAAGCACTGTTTCCAGTATCAAATCAAATATCCCATCTAGCAACTCCCTATCATACGGATATTGCTGGTACAAAATATCAAGTTCCATATTTTCACGAATCATTTCAGCGTATGCATGATACTCATCTAATCCATCATCATCTGTCGATATGATTAGATTAGGATTACTATACTCTGTATTATTTATATCAGTATTATTAGGGTTTGTTTTTCCAACTTCTAAAGGTTTATTTTTCAAACCTCCAGAAGTTTGTTTTTCCAACCTCAAGAGGTTTATTTTTCCAACCTCTGAAACATCTTTTTCCTGTTCAGAAGTTGGTTTTTCCAACCTCTGGACCTGTTCTTCTACCTGCTCCATAAATGATTTCACATAAATAATCGCAGGCTTTCCTTGTCCCTGACGCTTACGCTCAATCAGTGAATAGTCCTCTAATGCTTTTATGGTATCCAAGGCTTTGTTCTTCTTACAGTTAAGCATCTCCATGGTATCCTCCACAGAGAAGAAAATATAAGCCCTTTTCTCGGCATCAAACCACTTGTTTTTGATAGAAAGCGACATTCTATCAAGCATCAGACCATATAACACCTTGGCATCTGTAGACAACTCACGAAAATAATCATTCGTAAAGAGTAGCTTCGGTATTCTATAAAAGCTTAGCATATCCGCCTCTTGTCCGTAAAAGTATGAAAAGGTTATCTTCTCGCTCACTTTTGCATCCTCCTTCCAATCCTTCTTGAAGTGCATTTTTTGCACTTCTATACCGAAGCTGCCACTTGCATCTTAGCGAAGTTTTTTACGTATATCTGATTGGGTAATCCCTTCCCTCTTTTTCTTTTCACAATCAGCCCTACATCTTCAAGCTCTGCCAAGCAATCTACAGCCTTATGTTTCGATACATTCATATCCGACTGTATCTCATCCAACGAATATACAATGTACACCCGGTTCTCTTCATCCAACCACTTGTTTTTATATGACATTCCCATCCTATCCAAAAGCATCCCATATAAAATCTTTGCCTGAACGGAGAGTGAAGTAAATGCTTCCCCCACCACTAATTCCTTCGGAATCCGAATAAAGCTATACTGGTCTGCCTGTACCCCGTAAAAATAATTTGTCTTCATATTTCTCATTTCTCCTTATTCTCCTGTTCCTGCTTCCACTGTGCCAATAACCCGAATATCACTTGCTCCATTTCTGTCTTGGAATAATACGCCGGAAAGAACTTATGAAGCTTACGCTCATTCAAAGTAATCTTTTTGGATATTGGTGCAGAAGATGCACTGCCAATTAAAATGTTAATCAACTGGTCCTGCGTCATATTGTTATCATCACGATACTTGCGAAGCTCCATAAGCTGTTCCTGCTTTATCATTCCATTCTCACGGATAAATTCATATATCCATTGCTGGACGTTCTTATTCATGTAGGAAAGCTCCACCGCCACAGATAATGCCAGTCGCTTTTCATCTACCATATCTAATAACTTTGGTATAAGTTCTGTGAGACGAATATATCTATACACTTGCGTTCTTGTTAATCCTTCACTCTGTCCTACTATGTCCCCTGAATTTGACTTTGTTCCTTCAGGAAACAAAGTTGTATCCGTACCTTTTCCTTGATGACGTATAGCCTCAAATTTCATTTTAAATGCAAAAGCTTTTTCACTAGGCAAAACCTCTTCCCTTTGAACATTGGCATCTACCATCGCTATAGTAGCTTCATCATTCGTCATTTCCTTTACAATCGCCGGTATTCGAAACAATCCAGCTCTCTTAGCTGCATGCAATCGCCTATGACCGGATATCATCTCATA
>JAXJVZ010000196.1:0-4849 GCA_036308285.1 Agathobacter sp.
GATACAGATGAGATGCATTTTTCAATTGGTGCACATCCGGCCTTTATGTGTGAGGGCGGCTTAGATGGATACAGCCTTGATTTTCATAATGGAATGAGCGTTAGAGCAGCAGGAGAACTTAACGAGGATGGAGTATTGAAAAAAGAAAGCAGAGACATAGTATTAGATAACGGAGTGCTTAAGCTTTCTGACGAACTATTTGAGAAAGATGCTCTCGTCTTTGATGGGGAAGGGATTAACACAGTTACTATAATTGACACACAGAACAATCCATATCTTCAGGTTCGTTTTGATGCACCACAGCTTGGAATATGGTCACCGGCAGGAAAGAAAGCACCGTTCGTATGTATTGAGCCATGGTTTGGAAGATGTGATGAAGAAGGTTATGAAGGGACTCTTAAGGACAGAAAGTATAGCAATACTATTTTGCCAGGACATTCCTTTAATAAGGAATATGTGATTGATATATTATAATAGAGATAAAAGCCTCATGCGGATTGCAGGAATGTGCAGAAGAAGATGTCAGAAAAGCTGACGCACATTCCGCAGCAAGAACGCTGGAGCGTTCTTGAATATTAAATTAAGAAGAAAATAGAAATAATGTAGTAAAATAAGCTCCCGACTGGGAGCTTATTTTTATAAAACGGATTTAATGTATAAATCACGCTGAGTATTTAAATCAATAATAGAGCCGTCATCCAACTGGACCATAGGTCTTGAAAGTGCACTCTGATTAAGAAGTACAATATTGCAGCCACGACCGTCGTTAAGGATAACACGATTGCTCTGGTATGTAGCGGCAATCTGATTTAAGAAGGTGAGAAGGTATTTTGTCTTGTACTTCTGATATCCTTCGTCTTCAAAACATCTAATAACCTGGAAAGGACAAAGCGGAGCACGATATGAACGTGCAGCAGTCATCGCATCATATACATCTGCAATGCCAACAATCATAGCATATTCATCTATAAAATCCTCCTCTACTCCTGTAGGATACCCTGAACCGTCACAGCGCTCATGATGCATAAGAGCAGCCTTTTTTACATGAGGATCAACACTCTGATTCTTAAGAATATCATATCCAAGCTTAGGATGTTGCCTAATGAGTGCAAATTCTTCATCAGTTAGCTTATCGGGTTTGTTAATAATTTCCTCAGGAATAAGGGTTTTGCCTATATCATGAAGAAGACCGGACAAAGTAAGAACATCAAGGTCGTGTGAGTCAAGACGGAGCCAGCGGCCAATCATTCTTGATATGAGACCAACGTTAATACTGTGGGCATAAACGGCGTCCTTTACAATTCGCATATTATAAAGCATGTCAAAAAGTTCAATAATAGTATTACGTGCACGGAACAGCTCGCCAACACTATTTAAAAGTCTGCTTGTGTCAAGCTGCTGGGAACGATCATTAACTGCAGAAAATACCTGTTTTAAATCATCGATTGACTGAAAATACTTTATTTGGAAATCTCTGAATTCATCTGAGGCGGCAACTTTTTGCGAGTGGGTTTTTGACTCCTGTGCATGAGTTTTTGGAACAGATGCAGGTTTTGGTGAAGGGGCTTGTGCTGCAGGCACCGCAGAGACCTGTGGTTCCGTAGCCTGGGCAGCAGGCTCCTGGTTTATTGGTTCTTCACCTTCAACAACTGCGTATTCAACTCTGTATAATTTCATTCTGTTGATAAGCTGACGTGTAAGCTCGGTACCGGCAGGGCATAAAACCTGTCCAATTGGAGTACGAACTTCTTTAGCTGTTATCATACCTATTTCACAATTTCTTGGTTCTAATTTGCGCATATTTTTCTCCGAAGTATTATAGTACTTTAAGTATAAAGTTTTGCTCGAATAAAGTCAATAAAACTGTTGACAACCATTATAAATCATAGTACTATGTGCATGGTAAGAAAATTCCATATTGTAATTTTTCTCTTATTCAGAGTGATGGAGATACAAAGGATCTGTGAAGTCACGGCAACCCCATTATATATTAGGAAGGTGCCAACCTGAGCGAGTAATCGAACAATAAGAGGATTTGATTATCATAGAGTAGTTAGGTCCGCTTGTTATCAAGTGGATTTTTTTTGTGACAAAATATCTTTTATATCGAAAGGAGACGAAAATGGAGAAATTTTTATTTACATCAGAATCAGTAACAGAAGGTCATCCAGACAAACTCTGTGATGCAGTTTCAGATGCCATTCTTGATGCGTGCATGGAGCAGGACCCAATGAGCCGTGTTGCTTGTGAGACAGCAAGCTGTACAGGTTTTGTATTAGTAACAGGTGAGATTACAACAAAGGCACAGTTAGATATTCCTTCAATCGTTCGTAAGACAGTTCTCGAGATTGGATATGACGATGGAAAGAAAGGGCTTGACGGTAACTCTTGTTCTGTAATGGTTGCATTAGACCAGCAGTCAGCAGATATCGCTATGGGTGTAGATAAGGCACTCGAGGCAAAAGAAGGAAAGCTTACAGATGAGCTAGACACAGGAGCAGGAGATCAGGGTATGATGTTCGGTTATGCTTCTAACGAGACTGAGGAGCTTATGCCATATCCAATCGCACTTGCACATAAGCTTGCATTTAAGCTTTCAGAGGTACGTAAGGATGGAACTCTTTCTTATTTAAGACCAGATGGAAAGACCCAGGTATCAGTAGAGTACGATGAGAACGGAAATCCACAGAGATTAGAGGCTGTTGTATTATCAACACAGCATGATGAGGATGTAACTCAGGAGCAGATTCATGAAGATATCAAGAAGTATGTATTTGATCCGGTTCTTCCAACAGATATGATTGATGAAAAGACAAAGTTCTTCATCAATCCAACAGGACGTTTTGTAATTGGTGGACCACACGGAGATGCAGGTCTTACAGGACGTAAGATTATCGTAGACACATATGGCGGATATGCTCGTCACGGCGGCGGAGCCTTCTCTGGAAAGGACTGCACAAAGGTAGACCGTTCAGCAGCATATGCAGCACGTTATGTTGCTAAGAATATCGTAGCAGCAGGACTTGCTGATAAGTGTGAGATTCAGATTTCATACGCTATCGGTGTAGCACAGCCTACATCAGTTATGGTTGATACATTTGGAACAGGAAAGCTTTCTGATGAAAAGCTTGTTGAAATCGTAAGAGAAAACTTCGACCTTCGTCCAGCAGGAATTATCAAGATGCTTGACCTTAGAAGACCAATCTATCGTGCTACTGCAGCATATGGACATTTTGGACGTATAGATATTTCTTTACCTTGGGAGGCAACTGACAAGGCTGAGATACTTAGAAAATATCTCTAAGACGGATGAATATTCCACAGCAGGTACGCTCGAGCATTCCTGATAATATTTTTATGAAAAATTTATAATAATTCATATAAATTAAATTGGATGGAAAAAATAGTGTGATATAATTAACGTAGGGTTACGCGTTGTAGCTCTACGTTTTTTTTAGGAGATAAAAAATGAAGATAAAAACAAAACTTATTATTTCATTTTGTATCATGCTTTTTGTGCCCATAGCATTAGCAGGAATTACCATATCGGGCTTCCTGAATATACAGGCCAAAAATATCGAGCAGACATATGGAATAAAGGATGCAGATATATATTATCTATCCAGTTCTGTTCAGATGCTTGACCATATGACTAAGAAAGAATATGAGGACATCCGGGGAGTCGCATTGGATAATCCTGATAATATGGAGAATGAAAGTTATTTGCGAAATCTTAATTCACAGCTTCAGAATAAATATTCCTATATTGTTGTGAAGAAAAATAATAAGACTATATTTAACGGTGGAGAGAAAAATTCAAGGCTTGTAGAAGAGTTGCTGACCTATGATGAATTTTCCAAGGAAACAGGTGCCGGTGGATATTTTGATGCGACCAAGAAGGCTCTTATAAAGCAGATAAATTTTATATTCCCTGATGCAGATAAAGGGGCCATATATATAGTCACAACAGCGCAGGATGTAATTCCGGAAGTTAAGACACTTCTTGTTGATTCAATATTTGCTGTTTTTGTAATTCTGTTTCTTACGGCAGTAATGATGGTGGTATGGATATACAGCAGTATGATTAATCCAATTAAGAAACTTCAGATTGCAGCTGAGAATATTAAGGAAGGAAATCTTGATTACGAGCTCAATATTCATGGAGAGGATGAAATCGGAGAGCTGTGTGTTTCTTTCGAGGAGATGCGTCTTCGTCTTAAGGAGAATGCTCAGGAGAAAATCAATAACGAAAAGGAAAACCGTGCCTTAATCAGTAATATAGCACATGACCTGAAAACTCCAATCACAGCCGTGAAAGGATATTCGGAAGGAATTCTTGACGGTGTAGCAAATACTCCTGAAAAGCTGGACAAATATGTAAGGACCATTTACAGCAAGGCTAGCGAGATGGATACTCTCATTAATGAGCTTACTTTATACAGTAAAATTGATACGAACAGAATTCCATATAATTTTGCCAAAATAAATGTGGCAGATTATTTCATGGATTGTATAGAAGAGATAGGTTTAGATCTCGAGTCAAGAGGAATAGGTCTTGCATATCACAATTATGTATTAGATGACACTATAATAATAGCCGACCCGGAACAGCTTCGCCGGGTAGTCAGCAATATTGTAGGTAACTCAATCAAATACATGAACAAGCAGAATGGTTTAATAAACATAAGAATAAACGATGTAGGGGATTTCATTCAGGTAGAGATAGAAGATAACGGAAGAGGAATAGCACAAAAAGACCTCCCATATATCTTCGACCGTTTCTACCGTGCTGATGCCTCAAGAAACTCAGCCACAGGTGGTAGCGGAATCGGCCTGTCAATAGTCAAGA
>JAXJVZ010000197.1:0-1571 GCA_036308285.1 Agathobacter sp.
ACATATTCATGATGAATGTTGAAAAAATTTATGATGATATAAGACTTAGAAGTAATATAGAAAAATGGAAAGAGCTATTCAAAGATGATTTATGTACCGGGCTCGACACATCGGATGACGTAGAAAACAGATTACTTTCATTTCTTATGACTCATACATGCTTGCCACATGAAGTATGGTTATGCATAAATAAAGTATTTGACATCACAGACGATATGGACAATCTGGGCAGGATATTTCCTAAGGATTTCCTGGACTATGTAAAATATAAGATAGAAAACGACAGCTATTTCCCATATGAGTTAATGTCATATACGGTCAAAGACATAAAAGTGGCACAGGCAGATACTTATATTAGAAAAATGGGTGAAATAAAACACCGCATAGACAATATCATTTCGCAGATATATGAAAAAGAAAATGCTGATACAGGTTTATATGATGAACTAAGAGAATGTAGAAATGAATTAAAAGAATTAGCCGGTTTTGGAGTCTACCACCCATTCTCAGATGTCGAAATTATCAGGATTTCAAAATGCTTAAACGACATTCCGGCATTGCTTGAATGCTGTGAGAAATTAAGTGAATATGCAGATAAATCAGACTATATTGCAAGTCATTTGGCAGATGCACTCTGGAAAGCTGAAGAATATGAGAAA
Organism: Agathobacter sp.; assembly: GCA_036308285.1. GTDB lineage: Bacteria > Bacillota > Clostridia > Lachnospirales > Lachnospiraceae > Roseburia. The sequence continues at coordinate 660 of JAXJVZ010000197.1, forward strand.
ACATTCGAAATATCTAAAAAAATCTGTGAAAACATCCCTGATAATGTAACAGCAAAATATTTTAGCGCAAAATATTACAAGCAAAATGAGCAGTATTATGAGGCAAGAAAAGAATTAGAAGAACTGCTTACATTAATAGACCAGAATGATGATGTAATTGCACTTTTTAGAGAAGTAAACACAAAACTAATTGAGCAATATTTGTACAAAATAGAAAATAGTATCGAAGACGAGCATTTCCCAGGCTACGAACTAGTAATAGAAACCGGCTGGATGCTGTATCAGAATGACAGAATTGAAGAAGCTATCAAGCTTTTGGAGAAGTATGAAATCCCGAGTGAAGAATACAGATACAGCTACACAAATCTCTTCGGTCGGGTTTTGTACAAAAGAACAGCCTACAAAAAGGCTCTCCCATACCTCAAACGCTGGAGAAGAATGATTTGGGAAACAGAAGATGATGGAACAGAAGAAGCAAAAAAACGCTTAGAAAGAAAGTGCATGTCATGCGCGATTCTAGGTGCAAACTACTTTAAATTAGGAGACAGGGAAAACGCTATTGAATGTCTCGAAACAGCAATAAAAGAAGCAAACAACTTAGGCGAAGTATTAAACTGCATGAACCAGCTTTCATCAATGTATCTTGAGTGGGAGGAATACGACAGAGTAATCCAGATATGTGATGAAATGATAAAAAAATACGATAAATATTCTCCGGCATATTACTTACGCCTTTTAGCAAATTGCAGACTTAATAACGAGGAAGAAATCTTACATGACTATAAAATACTAAATGAAATAAGTCTTAATAATACAAATGTCTATAAATTAATTACAGATTACTTTATAAACAACAAAAAATATGATAAGGCACAAGCTGTTATTGCCCAGGCTGAAGCAAATCAAATAGAC
>JAXJVZ010000198.1:0-7356 GCA_036308285.1 Agathobacter sp.
CCCTTATCTACTACCAGACCTTCCATCTGTGTAAACATTGGTGAATGTGTAGCATCATCATCTGAACGGAATACCTTACCAGGAGATACAACCTTAATAGGTGGCTTCTTAGCTTCCATTACATGAATCTGTCCTGCAGATGTCTGTGTACGAAGTAAGAACTCTGGTGTTAAATAAAATGTATCCTGCATGTCTCTTGCCGGATGATCATCTGGTGTATTTAATGCTGTAAAGTTATAGTAATCTGTCTCTATCTCTGTTCCTTCATAAATCTCAAATCCCATAGAAGCAAAGATATCTGTAAGCTGGTTACGAACAGTTGTCACAGGATGAAGATTTCCATACTCCTGCTTCTCAGCTGGCATTGTAACATCAATCTTCTCTGACTCATATCTAAGTCGAAGTGCCTCTGCCTCAAACCTGGCCTTCTTCTCCTCTAATACTCTCTCAATAGCTTCCTTTGTCTCATTTACCCACTGACCAACCTTTGGTCTGTCTTCAGGAGAAACATCTTTCATACCTCTAAGTACTAAAGAAAGCTCCCCCTTCTTTCCGAGAATTGTGTTACGAACATCATTAAGCATCTCAAGTCCGTTTGAATTCTCAATCTGAGCTATTGCATCCTCTCTGATTTTTTGTAATTTTTCTTTCATTATTTTTTCACCTCATTTAAAATAATATGATTTTGGTCAAAAAAAAGGTTCCATCCCTAAAATAGGGACGAAACCATAATTCCGCGATACCACCCTGATTCCTGTCTAATGTATAATAAACAGGCTCTCATTGTCTGCGTAACGTGCAACCTACGATGTGAACTACACAAATTATAATATATTCTTCATTCACACAGCTCCTGTGGGAAATTCAATTACAGTCAATTCTAAAGATTGCTTGCAGCCGATGACAATCTCTCTCTGATAGCTGTACTGTAATCTACTTAACACATTCATAGCTTTTCTCACAAATATCTCTGACATTTTACCACAGCAACCAGCAAACATCAAGCTAAATTTCATATTCCAAGTTCTAAGCTCTCAGGTAAATTTGATATTCTCAGTTCTCAAGCTTCAGATTCTCAGAGTTCCTTGCGAAGTCCTTTAGGGTAATGGTTCTTGAGCTGACAACCGTTTGCTTTACACCAGCCTGCTGAAAATCCATCTATGCATAGAAGGGTCCAGCCCTTTATATTCTTATCAGCTTCCTCATCATTAAGCATGACTGATTCTCCCCTGTAATAAGCTTTCACTCTTATATCATCATAAGCCAAATTTATTTTACTCTTCACATCATCCATACCTAATGAAAGGGCAAGTGCAAAAGCAGGTTCAAATCTGTTCTTCCTGTACTCTCCAATATGTAGTCCTGCTCTTAATACACGAATACCGTCTAAAGCAGGCGCATTATCGGGAAGTCTGTATAGCTGGTCCTTAAATAATTTAAGTTCTCCCAATAATATCCATTCTTTTATTTCAGACGAAACTGCTGTATCAAGAAATTCATCAAGCTGTTTCATCTGTTCCTTTGTAAGCTTTACTGTTTTATCTTTCTTTAAGTTTTTATTCTTTGAATTATTATCTTTTAAATCACTCTGTGTCTCATAAGCAGGCAATTTTCCTGTCTTAAAAAGTTCAGCAACAAAATGGCCCTCACCCTTTTGGATATGTGGCCAGAACCGCTCCATCTTTCCAACAGAAAATTCTGGATGCTTACTCAAGAATTCTTCTATTACATCCTCATTCTCTTCTCTTGAAAATGTACATGTAGAATATACAATCCTTCCTCCTGGCATTAACATGACTGCTGCATTATCGAGAATCTCAAGCTGACGACTTGCACAAACCAGCACCTGCTGAAGGCTCCACTGCTCCATCGCTTCCGGCAGCTTTCTAAACATTCCCTCCCCGGAACAAGGTGCATCTACCTGAATGGCATGAAAATAAGATGGAAATTTTGCAGCAAGTTTTGAACTGTCTTCGTTCGTTACTATTACATTTACAGCACCCATTCTTTCAATATTTGATGATAATATCCTGCTTCTTGCAGAATTAATTTCATTAGATATCAAAAGACCTGTTCCATCCAAATAACATGCAAGCTGTGTACTCTTTCCACCCGGAGCTGCACACAAATCCAGAACTCTCATTCCAGGTTCAGGTGCAAGAAGTGCTGCAGGTGACATTGCACTTGGCTCCTGAATATAATATAATCCTGCCTCGTGATAAGGATGCTTTCCCGGTCTTGACTCTTCTCCATAATAAAATGCATTTTTTGCCCATGAAACTTCTTCTGCTTCATCAATATCTGCATTTTTCAGATACTCAGAATATTTTGATACATCAATTCCTTTTTTTAAAGTATTAAATCTTAGTGCCTGATATCTGTTATTATCGTAGCTACTAAGAAAATCATCCCACTCTTTACCTAACATGAGCTTCATTTTATTTTCGAATTCAACAGGTAATGCCATTCTTATCCACCTCATCACATTTATCTTCAAAAGTATAAATCTAATATGCTGTTTGCGCAATATCTTTTATCTGAACTGAATTATAGTAATAATTAATTATATCAGAGAAATTAAAGCCCTCTGTCGCAAGCTCATTGGCACCATACTGACTTAATCCTATGCCATGTCCAAATCCGCCACCATTTATGCTAACCCCATCCTCTGCAATTGAAAAACAGGCACTTGGAAGCATTGATAAATCATCTCTGACACTTCCATCATTAAGGCAGATTTCATCAACCACATTTCCCATGAATTTTCTTATATCATTTTCAGTAGTATAATGTCTTTTTCCTTTTTCAAACTGCAGCTCCAAATCAAGTACATAACCGGCATCTGATTTTTTGTTTATTTTTACAGAATTTAATTTTCCAAGCTCAGAATCACTATAACCTGATATATCAAGCTTTGTAGACCAGCTATAAAATAACGAACTTTCGTCCTTGGATTCCACTGATTTAATAAAGCCTGGTGTTGAACTGTCCCACACCTCCATATTCTCCGTCATGCCACTACATGTAGAAAAATAATAACAGGTTATAAGATTATTATCCTGTGTAACTACCTTTCCTGCAGTATCTGCAACAGCCTTGTCTGTAACTTCATAACTTCCTTTATAGTTATATACCTGATATGCAGTAGAATCGTCCAGATTAGCCCCAAACAAGCTATAATTATTATTCTTCATCTGTGCATATGCAAAGGTTCTTGCACATACTGCCTGGGCCTTAAGGGCCTCATCAGAAAAAGTAACCGGCATCTCTGATGGAAGAACGTATCTGACATAGTCTTCTATTCCAAGTTCATTTATCAACACAAGTCCTTCAGGATATTTTTTTATAATAAAACTACCCTCATAACCGTTTTTAAGATAAGTCTGTCCATCTCTTGAAAAATACAGTTTGTCCGAAGATGGTGCAATAATCATTTCACCAGCATTATCAGCTGCCAGATAATCATTTGCGCAAACCATATTTTCCTCTGTCTGATTTCCATTTATAGTAAGCTTACTATCAGATTTTATCCATAAATTGTCATAATAAATCTGGTCATGATTTAATATCATAACTCTGATATTTTTATAATCAGGTTCACTTTTCTGAATCAGAGCACATACAATACCATTCTCACAAACATAATCAAAGCTGGTCGCCCCAACCACAACATTCTCCAGTTTTTCTTCCACGATACCTGCATCCGTCATCTTGTATACAGGAAGCTGTTCATCCCTTTGTAATCTTCCATAATTTTCTACTTCAAAATAATCATCTCCATAGCTTAACAGTCTTCCGGACGTCAGATTTTCTTTATCTCTTATAAGTGAAATATTGCCATTTTCAATCACGATATCAGCAACCTCAATCACTTCCTGTGCCGGCACTCCGGTAACCTCATATTCATTTCCCTGACACAGGAATCTTATTTTGCCGGCTTCGCAGCTTATAATATATGAATTTTCATATATAACATTATCTGCCACAGCATTTACATTTGGTTTTTTCCCTATTCTGGTAATTATTATTAATCCGGTAGCAATGAGCGATAATATAATTGCTATACCTATCGCAATAGTAGTCTTTTTCATTTTATTCTCCGTCTTCCAATTAAAACTTTCCTTATATCAAAAAAGGAAGCTGCTCTAAAAGCAGCCTCCCTTATCTTTTGTAATTTATTATTCTTTAGTATATTAAAATCATTAGTACTTTATAAATTCTTCTGTACCTTATTAATCTTCTGTATATACACACTTTATCTTCTGTAGATAACCCAAAATGCCGGTTCCTGTAATTTAGACTCCTAGCTAAAGCTAGGTGGGTAACCGCAGTCTGTCTTCTGTCTTCCACTGGCTGATATCCCACGCGGAATGCATGGCAGCACGTCGTACGCACCGATGTGGCCTGACATCATTCAAATCATTTAGGAATCCCGTTAAAAGTAAATGTAGGTTCTAAATACACAGGAGTATCGAACACCCCAGGCTTTTTGTTGCTTTTATTATACTTTACTATGTGCAATATTTCAATCTATAATTCCATTTTTGTATTGCCAAATATTACTTATGCCAGCTTTTTGAAAAATTAGATTTTGCATACTTAAACTGCTGACTGAAAAATAATAAAACAACGATAAATAAAATCATCTGGGCAAAAGTCCAATATGGTATTTTAACTATAGTATCCGACACAAGACTGACTGCACTTATAATAGAAACTGATGCTCCAAAAAGAACAAATCTAGGATAAATATAATCTACAAAGCCTTTTACATCCTTTATCTTTTTCTTCTCTTCTTCTGCCATAATAGAATCACTAATTGCTCCTTTTTTATGCATGCTCACACCGAGATATATCACATAAAAACCAAACAGAACTATTACTATATCAATTATTATTTCAATAGGCATAACCAACGACTCCTTCTTTAACATTTTATGTATATATTTACTATTATAATGTAACTTTAACAGATTAAAATAGTAAAATGGTTATAAAAATCATTGATTATTTGAAGTAATTATAGTAAAATTGTTGTAAAATATATGAAGAGGTTACGAATAATGAACATCAATGACATGAAGATATTGATTTGCGACGATTCTATTCTTGCTCGCAAGCAATTAAAAGATATTGTATCAGAATTAGGCACTCCAACTTTCATCGAAGCAACAGATGGACAAGGTGCCATTGATAAATACAAAGAAAGTTCACCTGATTTAGTTTTTCTTGATATTGTAATGCCAAAGAAGGATGGAAATATAGCAATCCAGGAAATTATGGCATATGATCCTGAGGCTATAATAATCATCGCATCTTCAGTGGGTACTCAGTCACAGCTTAAATGCGCTTTGCAGGCAGGAGCTAAAGATTTTATTCAGAAACCACTGGACAAGCAGCAGGTTATGGACATTGTTACAAAAATAGCTGAAGGGAGATAATTATGTACACTCAATTTTTTGGTAATTATCTGCTCTCTCGTGGTTATGTTACCCGTGAGCAGCTTTTCGAAGCTATGCAGAAAAAATCAACTCAGCATATGAAGCTCGGTACTCTTGCTATTCATGCAGGATTAATGGCCGCTTCCGAGGTTGACAGTATAGTCATCGAACAGACACATGTAGATAAGAAATTCGGCGAGTTGGCAATTGAACTTGGTTACCTCACTAACGAACAGGTGATTAATCTTCTAAAGACCCAAAGCCCTGATTTCCTTCTATTAGGACAGATTTTGGTCGATGATGGAGTTATTACTAATACTGATTTAGAAAATATTATAACAGACTATCGTTCTGAAAATGAAATGATTGATTTAGATATGTCTGTAGAGACCAAACAGGATATTAAAAAGCTCTTTGAAAGATTTTTCATAGCTTCTGAGACACAGATTTCTGAGCTTGGCAGAATGTACTTAGAGCTTTTATTTAATAATTATATCCGATTTGTAGGAGAAGATTTCACTCCTCTTTCAGTTGAGGTTTGTAATGAATTCCCAACTGACTGTTGTGTACTTCAGGAAGTTCTAGGTGATTATGCACTTGCAGCTTACATAAGTATGGACGAATCTACTGCAGTAGAATTTGCTTCAAGATATGTTGGGGATCAGTTTTTCGAATATGATGAATATGTAAAGGCTTCTCTTGAAGATTTCCTCAACCTTCACAACGGATTATTCATCGTAAACTGTTCTAATGATTATTCTCTTGAGCTTTCGATTTCAGCTCCTGAGCATCAGACTAGTCCAGTTCTTTACTTTGAGGAGAATGCATATCATATTCCAATTATGTATTCTTTCGGAACTGTACATTTTATTTTACAGGTTAAGAAGACATATGATATTTAATATATAATATTTGATATTTACAAATTAATTATTTAAGCATTTAAAAAAGGATGTTCTTTCGAACATCCTTTTTTATTTCCATTTTTCTATTAAAAAAATTCTACATTCCTAAAAACTTCTTAACAACAGAAACCATCTCATCAACTTCACATACAGTATCATGAAGAACCTCTGCGCTTCTGATTTCCTCGATTGCCTGTGGAACTTCAACATTTCCAAGCTTAGAAAGCTCATCTACAAGCTCAAAATCTCCCATACTGTCATACTTGCTGTCGATAGCGTTCATTACACTTCTTGTGAACTTGAACGGACTAGCTGTTGAAGCAATAACAGTCTTTGTATCTGTATCATTTGTATCCTTAACGTATTTTGCATATACGCCAGCAGCAACAGCAGTATGTGTATCAATAATATATCCTGTATCTTCATAAAGCTTCTTGATAACAGATGCTGTCTCCTGCTCACTTGTGTAATTTCCGTAGAAATCTTTAAGCTGCTCTTTCATCTCAGGTGTAATTTCATATTTTCCATCAGTTGCCAACGCCTTCATAAGCTCACTGTTCTTAGATGCATCATTTCCAGCAATTCTATAGATTAATCGCTCAAGATTTGAAGAGATAAGAATATCCATAGATGGAGAATTTGTAAGAATGAAATCTCTGTTCTTATCATATGTACCTGTGCTGAAGAAATCATATAATACTTTGTTCTCATTTGATGCACAGATTAATTTTGCAATCGGAATACCCATATTCTTTGCAAAGAAGGCTGCGAGAATGTTTCCAAAGTTTCCAGTTGGAACTACAACGTTAATTTCCTCGTCCTTTGCAATAGCTCCGTTAGCATAAAGCTTAGCATATGAATATACATAATAAACAATCTGTGGAACAAGACGACCAATGTTAATTGAATTGGCTGATGAGAACTGATATCCGGCATCGTTCATCTGCTTTGCAAGCTCCTTATCATTGAACATTGCCTTAACGCCACTCTGAGCCTGGTCAAAGTTACCA
>JAXJVZ010000199.1:0-3092 GCA_036308285.1 Agathobacter sp.
AAATTCCTATTCCAAAATTTGTGGTTTTTTACAATGGCGATGAGGAACAGCCGGAAGAATACGACATGAAATTGTCTGATGCGTTTGAGAAAGAGACGGATAATCCAGAGCTTGAATTGATTTGCAAAGTGTACAATATTAATTTTGGAAAGAACAAGTATCTTCTTGACAGATGTCCGGTTTTAAAAGAATACATGATTTTTGTCGATTATGTTAGATTATATTTCAAAGAGTATGGCTATGAAGATTTAGAGAAGGCAATTAATCAGGCGATTGACAGATGTATTGAAGAAGATATTCTTGCTGACTTTCTGAAGGAAAATAGAGCTGAGGTGGTAAAAGTGACACAGTTAGATTATACTTTTGACAGACAGATAACTATGGAACGTGAAGAAGCGAGGGAGGAAGGAAGAGCTGAAGGAAGAGCTGAAGGAAGAGCTGAAGGAAGAGCCGAAGGCGAAGCTCTTGGAACACAGCAGGAAAGAGAGAAAATTGCAATAAAAATGATAAAAGTGAACAAACCATTAGAAGAGATAATGGAGTTTACTGAACTTCCAATAGAAAAGATAAACGAACTTACCCAAAAAATTAAAAGATAAAATCATTATAAAGATAAAATGTCTGGAAAAATTGGCCGGGCATTTTATTTATAAAAAATATGATAAACGATTGACACATAAAAAATATGGTGCTATTATACAGATAAATCGCAAGAAGCCATAAAGCGATATTCTTCCCTACGGAGTCATTTATTAAGATGGCTCCTTTAAAAAAGTATATAAGTAACGAAATTTATGAGGACATAATTTTAATATATTAAATTTATTTAAGGAGGATAAGAAATGTCGGTAGTAGAAATTTTAAGCAGTATTGATAATGGGGCATGGAGTGTACCAGAAATCACAGCGGATATTCCACACGGAGATATGCCAGGCGATAAGGTTGAAATCGGAGAGTCACACATTGAAAAGGCAAAAACTATTTTCCCAGAGCTTGTAAAGCTTGTGAAGGAAGTTGTAGAGAATAGAGATTCACAGAGAGCGGTAATTACAGTTTGTGGAGGTTCTGGTGTAGGAAAATCAGAAATCGCTTCACTTTTATCATACTTCTTTAATCAGGCAGGAATAGGAAGCTACACACTTTCAGGAGATAACTATCCTAGAAGAATTCCTATGTACAACGATGCTGAGCGACTTAAGATTTTCCGTGAGAGTGGACTACTTAAGATGGTTCATGATGGTGTTTATACACCAGAACATTTTGAGTTCGTACATGAGCTTCAGTTAAAGGGTGAGGATGCAAATAAGGATTATATCAAGGATAACGAATGGTTTGCATCATATATAAATGGTGGAATCGAGGGACTTAAGGGCTATCTTGGAACACCAAATGAGAGTAATTTCAAGCAGGTTGAAGATATTCTTGATCAGTTTAAGGCTGGAAACAATGAGATTTACCTTAAGAGAATGGGAAGAACAGATACAGAGCTCTGGTTTGAAAAGGTAGACTTTAGCAACATCAACATCTTAATTATCGAGTGGACACACGGTAACAGTGACTACTATGAGGGAGTTGATGTGCCAATCCTTTTAAATAGTACACCGGAAGAAACACTTGCACACAGAAGAGCTAGAAACCGTGATGGAAAAACAGATAGTCCATTTACAACAAGAGTTCTTGAAATTGAGCAGGGAATGCTTCACAGCCAGGCTCACAAGGCAAAGATTATAGTATCAAAGAGTGGCGAGCTTTTGACATTTGAACAGTACAGCCAGCTTATGGATGAGCAGTTCTAATTATTAAGAAGATTTTATTAAGTAGGAATAAATTAAAATAATAGACTAAAGAAATAGGGATTGTTATTAATAGTGAGGATATTATCATGATGAATGCAAATAATGGACCAATGCTCAATGCTTATCCGGACAGCATGGGTGGCAAGATGGAGGACATAGTTCGTTTCCTTCAGAAACCTGAGATGAAAGGAGTATTCTCTTCTTTCTATATTCTTCCAAGTGTGTTTAACACAGACTTGGACAGAGGATTTTCTGTTGTAGACTATACACTTAATACAGAGCTTGCAAAGCGTGAGGATATTCAGGCAATAAGCGACCTGGGAATCGACTTAAAGCTTGATTTTATCTTAAATCATGCATCAGTTCTTTCTGAGCAGTTTCAGGATATTATAAAGAACGGTGATGCATCAAAATACAGGGACTTTTTCATTGATTGGAATAAATTCTGGGACGGATGCGGTCAGATGACTGAGGATGGTTACATTCAGCCAGACGAGAAGTACATTAAGGACATGTTCTTCAGAAAGCCTGGTCTTCCAATACTCATGGTTCGTTTCCCGGATGGACGCAATGTGCCTTACTGGAACACCTTCTATCAGGAGGTTAAATATCCGGTACTTGACGCACAGGATGTTATGGCTGTTGCCGGTGTACAGTACAGCCGAGCTTCAGTTGTCGCAGAACTTGTTAATACAGAGCTTGCAGCAGGTAAGACACCAGCAGAGATTGACTGGTCAGCTTACACAGATGTTAAGGATGCAGTAGTTGAACTTCTTGAGTCTAAGAGAAAATACCTTGGACAGATGGACTTAAACATTAAGTCACCATTAGTTTGGGAGTTCTATGAAGATACACTTAAGAAACTTTCAGATTACGGCGCAAAAATCGTAAGACTTGATGCCTTTGCTTATGCTCCAAAGGAGCCGGGTGAGAAGAACTTCTTAAACGAGCCTGGTACATGGGAGCTTCTCGAGAAGGTAAGACAGCTCGCAGATAAATATAATCTTGAGCTTCTTCCTGAGATTCATGCAAGCTATGGCGAGAAGAATTACGAGATGATTTCACAGAAGGGCTACATGACTTATGACTTTTTCCTTCCAGGACTTATCATCGATGCTATCGAGGGCAAGAATGGTGATGTGCTCAAGGCCTGGGCTGATGAGCTAATGGAAAAGGATATTCATGTAGTAAACATGCTTGGATGTCATGATGGTATTCCGCTTCTTGACCTTAAGGGCCTCATCCCTGAAGAAAGAATCCAGGCTCTTATCGATACCATTGTAGAAAGAGGAGGAT
>JAXJVZ010000200.1:0-3633 GCA_036308285.1 Agathobacter sp.
TCTCTAGATTGCAAAAAAATTGAGGCATAAAAGCAGAGTGTGAGTATATCACATAAGAAAAGCATTAAGATATTAAAGTAATTTAGAAGGAGAATAGAATAAAATGAAATTAGGAATCGTAGGACTTCCAAACGTCGGAAAAAGCACACTTTTCAATTCACTCACAAAAGCAGGTGCATTATCAGCAAACTACCCATTTGCTACAATCGACCCAAACGTCGGAATAGTATCAGTTCCAGACGAGAGAATTGTAAAGCTTGGAGAATTATATAACACAAAGAAGGTAACACCAGCAGTTATCGAGTTCGTAGATATCGCAGGACTTGTAAAGGGTGCATCAAAGGGAGAAGGACTTGGAAACCAGTTCCTTGCAAATATCCGTGAGGTAGATGCAATCGTTCACGTAGTAAGATGCTTCGAGGATACAAATATCATCCACGTAGATGGATCAGTTGACCCGGCACGTGATATCGAGACAATTAACCTTGAGCTTATCTTCTCAGATGTTGAGATTCTTGACAGAAGAATAGCAAAGATTTCAAAGCAGGCAAGAATGGACAAGACACTTGCAAAAGAGCTTGAGCTTGTGGAGGCAATCAAGGCTCACCTTGAAGAAGGCAAGATGGCAAGAACATTCGAAGTGCCGGATGACGACGATGCAGTTATCTGGTTCAAGGGATACAACCTTCTTACAGCAAAGCCAACAATCTATGCTGCAAATGTAAAAGAGGACGAGCTTGCAGATGATGGAGCATCAAATCCACATGTTGCAAAGGTAAGAGAAATGGCAAAAGCAGAAGGCTCAGAGGTATTTGTAATCTGTGCCCAGATAGAGCAGGAGCTTGCTGAATTAGATGATGAGGAGAAGAAAGAATTCTTAGCAGATTTAGGTGTAGAGTCATCTGGTCTTGACAAGCTTGTTGCAGCAAGCTATAGCTTACTTGGACTTATCAGTTACCTTACAGCAGGAGAAGATGAGTGCCGTGCATGGACAATTACAAAGGGAACAAAGGCACCACAGGCCGCAGGTAAGATACATACAGACTTCGAGAGAGGATTTATTAAAGCAGAAGTAGTTAACTACCAGGATTTATTAGACCTTGGAAGCCTTGCAGCAGCAAGAGAAAAAGGTCTTGTTGGAATGGAAGGAAAAGAATATGTAGTTCAGGATGGAGATGTAATCTTATTCAGATTTAATGTATAAAAGTAACCCTCCTTGATTTTGGTCATAAGATAAAGCAAGGAGGGCTTTTTTATGCGATTTGTTGAGTTGTGTGATAAGGAAGTTGTAAATGCAAATGATTGCAGATACATAGGACACGTGCGGGATATAGAATTTGATGCTGAATGTGGTAAAATCTGTGCCATTGTTGTTCCGGGACCGGGAAGATATTTAAGCTGCATATGCAGAGAGTTTGAATATTTTATCCCGTGGGTAAAGATAATTAAGATTGGACCCGATATAGTGTTAGTAGACCTTGATGAACAGTGTATGAAACACAAGATTTAGTGTTTTACTTTGTTGACATTACAAGCATGGAAAGCTATACTGAAAATATATGTTTGACAGGAAATTTGGAGGATTTTACTTATGAAGTGTCCATTTTGCAGTAGCGAAAATACAAGGGTTATCGATTCAAGACCAGCGGATGATAATAATTCAATCAGACGTAGAAGGTTATGTGATGACTGTGGAAAGAGATTTACAACCTATGAGAAGGTAGAGACTATTCCACTTATTGTTATCAAGAAGGATAATAACAGAGAGCAGTATGACAGAGCTAAGATAGAGGCAGGAGTTCTTCTTGCATGTCATAAGAGACCAATATCAGCGGACCAGATTACAAAGATTGTAGATGATGTTGAAGTTGAAATTTTTAACAGGGAGGAGAAAGAGATTCCAACATCACTTATCGGAGAGCTTATTATGGATAAGCTTAAGGATTTAGATGCTGTAGCATATGTAAGATTTGCATCTGTTTATAGGGAGTTTAAAGATGTAAATACTTTCATGAATGAGTTAAAGAAAATGTTAATCTAGTAGATATAGATATCAGATGCTATTAATAAAAAGAGGAAACATATATGAATATTTCAGGAATACGTCCCGGACACGGGTTTTATTCTTATAACGTAGTAAAAATTAATCAGTTGCGTAATCAGCAGATTGCAGCTGCAAAGCAGATTCAGAATGAACAGCAGAATGATGCGGCAAGTGTTGATACAGAGGATGCCAGGAAAAGGCAGACATTTTCTTCATATGATTATGCAAAGACATACCGCAAGGATATGGAGTATGAACTTGTCGGAAGAGACAGTGATATCAACAGTCTTGATGAGATTAAACCTGTAGCAGAAACTGATGTTGAGAAAATTATCAGAAATTACTGCAATTTTTCAAAAGAAAATGTAAATACTAATCCACGTAAGTTAGAGGATTTTGTACTATAGTATATATTGAAGGACGATAGATGAGTATTTTTTATCCGGGAGAGCATTTAGACTCTACTTATAATATTGATTTTGATAAATTATATAATGATGGTTACAGGGGTGTTATCTTTGATATAGATAACACCCTTGTTCCGCATGGGGCACCAGCAGATGAAAGGGCAATTGCATTATTTAAACATTTAAAAGAGCTGGGTTTTTCCTGCATGCTTTTGTCAAATAACAAGGAGCCACGTGTTAAGATGTTTAACGATGCAGTAGATGTCAATTATACATTTAAGGCTGGAAAGCCCAAGCCGTCTGGTTATATTAAGGCCATGGAGAAAATTGGTTGTGACAGAAGCAACACAATTTTTATTGGAGACCAGATATTTACGGATGTAATGGGAGCAAATCTTGCAGGAATCAGAACTATTTTAGTTAAGCCAATTCATCCAAAAGAAGAAATTCAGATTGTTTTAAAAAGAATTCTTGAAAAACCTATAATCGGATGTTATCATATCCACCGTAGGTTGTTTGGCGCAAAGTATGAATCGAGCGCAAAAAAGATTGAGAAGAGAGACTGATTTGATAGGAGAAAACAATGAGAATCGCTATTGGAAATGATCATGCAGCAGTAGAACTTAAGCAGGAGATAAAGCAATATGTCGAAAGCCTAGGTCATGAGGTAGTTAACTTTGGAACAGATACTAATGAGAGCTGCAATTATCCGGAATTTGGCGAGAAGGTAGGTAAGGCTGTTGTCTCTGGGGAGTATGATTGTGGAATTCTTATTTGTGGAACTGGTGTAGGAATTTCAATTGCAGCAAATAAGGTTAATGGTGTCCGTGCTGCAGTTTGTTCAGATGTTACCACGGCAAGACTTGTAAAGCAGCATAACAATGCAAATATTATCGCGTTCGGAGCAAGAATTGTTGGAAGCGAGCTTGCAAAGGATATCGTAAAGGCATATCTTGAAGCTGAATTTGAGGGTGGAAGACACCAGGCAAGAATCGATATGTTTTCTGAAATTGAAAAGCGTAACAAATAAAGCTTGAAAACTTATGGCATTTATTGTAAAATGTAGCAATGAGAGTATATCAAGGAGGAAAATCAAATGGTAACAGCAGGAGATTTTAAGAACGGTCTTACTATTGAATATGATGGAAATATTTGTCAGATTATTGAATTTCAGCACGTAAA
>JAXJVZ010000201.1:0-4035 GCA_036308285.1 Agathobacter sp.
ATCACCTACGTTAAATGCAGGAACCTCTGCCTTTAACTGCTCAGCTTCGATGCTCTTAATAATTTCACTTGCGTTCATTTTGTGACCTCCTAATAATCTTGACGTTCTTAATGCTACTACTATTTTCGCAACAGAGGACCATCACTTTTTACTCACAACATTGATACTATATCAGAATACTCTATATATTGCAAGCTTTTTTTACATTCAAAAATTCACAACATCCCTGCGATTGTATATGCATGAGATTTTCTGATTATTTTATTCATATAATACTCTTAATTATTTTATGAATCAGAAGTTGCAACCTCTTTAAGCTCCTGTAACTGTTCAAATGTACCCTGTACAATTCCAGAGAATGTGTCCATACCCTCTGTAAGAACTCCAATATCATCACGACTTGTAATAATATTTGCCGAAATCTCCTGAGAGATTCCCGACAAAGTAGAAATTCCATCTACAATAACACTGTTTGCATCCATTACAGCACTTACTTCTTCATTCATTACTGTAATTCCATCTACAAGCTTTGTAATTCCATCTTCGACAACATTAAAGCTTTCATTTACAGCATTGACCATCTCTCTTTGTTTATTAATACTCTCAACCGACTGTGCAAGTCCCTGCTGTGTATCATTAGTTACTTCTGTAAGCTCTGCAATAATCTCTGTAATCATCTCTGTTGATTCTCTTGTCTCTTCTGCAAGTTTACGTATCTGCTCTGCAACTACAGAAAATCCCTTTCCTGCCTCACCAGCTCTTGCGGCCTCAATTGAAGCATTAAGTGCAAGAAGGTTTGTCTGTGAAGAAATATTAAGAATAGACTCTGTAATATTTGAAACTTTACCAACATTTTCAACCAGATGATTAACTGTATTAGAAATCTGAGCTGTATTCTCATCTACAAGTACAGACTGCTGTGCAAGCTCATCTGAGGATTTCTTTCCATAAGCTATTGTATCCATAAGTTCGGTTGTAACATTCTGGGCATTTACTGCAGCCTCATTTGTTGTCTCAAGACGATTCTGGATTTCGTTAGTCATCTCAACCTGGTTAACTGTTGCATCAGCAGTGTGCTCAGCACCATTAGAAATTTCATCAATAGCCATTGATGTATCATTTAAGGAAGTATTTAACTCCACAAGCTCATCCACTACATTTCTAAATTCAACATCAAGCTCTCCTACAATTCTTGACACCTCATCAGCTACTTTTAACTGATGTGCTGCCTTCTTCTTAACAGCTTCAGTCTCTTCCTTACTATAGTCAATAAGCATATGTACAGCTCTGCAACCGCCATATACACAGATAACAAGACAAAACAGCACCATAAGACAAGAATTCTTCTCCCAGTCTGTCATCTTTCCTGTCATAAAAAAATATCCCATTCTGCATGCGATAATGAAAAATGTCATACCGCATCCGCAAATTATAAGAATCTCACTAAGATATACTGTCATAACCATAAGAGGTGGAAAAACAAGCATCATTGTACTTCCATCATGCGTAAAGACCATAAATGCATATCCCAGAGAAAACATAAGCGCTAGTACAATCATTGATTTTCTCTCTGTAATATTCTTCTTAACATAAAAGAAAGCTGCAACAATCATTAATAAATAAAATAGTGCCTGTACTGGTTTTGGAATAAATCCTGTAGTATCTGACAGCAACGCGATAACCATAAAAAGAGTAAAAATGAGTGTAAGCGATGCCCCCATAATCTTATTAGACCTCTTAATCTGGCTTGGATTTAAGTCTTTCCTCTGCAAGTTATAACTCATATAGCACCTCCGAATACATACTTTAAAAAGATTATATTACAAAAGTACTATTTTTCCAAGTCCTAAAGTACTATTTTTTATATTTTATCCAGAATATAGGAGTTTTTGAAATATACATCCCAACTTCGCTCTGAAGTCCCATTGCAGCTTCATTTCCCTCTTCAATCATGCAATATGGTATATGCCCATTTTCAAGTGATTGATTTACCATATATGTTAGTAATGCTTTTCCAATATGCTTTCTTCTGTAATTTGGGTAAACATACAAAAGACCAATATCACCAGTATCATTCATACCGGCAAATCCAACTAAAATTTCATCAATAAATGCACCAAACATCTGACCAGATTTCACCTGATGTTCTAAGTAAACCTCCTCAATGTCAGGATATGACTCCATAACCAGCTCGCTGTGCTCTATTCCAAGAGGTCTTATACAAAGACCCTTTGCATTTCCATTTTCTATTGGTTTTCCGTCAGGACGATAGAGATTTGTTACTGAGGCTTTTTCTCTTTTTGTATAAGTAGACAAATAACAGCTGCAGATAAGCTCCATACTTTCATTCTGTATAAACTGTTCTGCTGTTTTTTCACTATGGACTACCAGCAGATAATCTTCATCATTTATAAAAATAGAATCTACGGATTGCTCGGTCTTAAAATTATCAGTGTAATAATATATGCCTGTATCATTATCCTTAAGAACTATCAGACCATTGTCATCAAAAAACATTTTTGCCCTGCCACGGTTAATAAGCTCTATCATATCTATATGAAGAAGCTTCTGTTTTAGCAGTTTTTCTTTGCAATCTGCCAAATCTTTATAAACCATATATAAATCCGGTCTGCGCTCCCTTGTTCTCTCTAGAGACTTTTCAAGGCGCCACTTATCAATATTCTTCTGATTACCAGACAATAAAACCTCCGGAACCTTCTTTCCATGCCATTCAGCTGGTCTTGAATACTGCGGATATTCTAAAAGATTACCATGAAAGGATTCCGTCTCAGCAGATACTTCATTATGAAGTACTCCCGGAACAAGTCTGGATATGGCATCAATCATTACCATAGCCGCAAGCTCTCCTCCGGTAAGAACATAATCTCCAATAGAAATATAATCTGTAACAACTTCCTCAAGTACCCTCTCATCAATTCCCTCATAATGTCCACATAAGAAAATCAAATCATCTGCACCAGATAATTCTTTTGCTTTCTGCTGGGTAAAGCTCTGCCCCTGAGGTGTTACATATATCACTCTCTTTGTTCTATTCTTTGGAATTTTCTCTTCCACAGACTTGTATGCCCTGTATACAGGTTCAGCCTGCATAAGCATTCCTGCTCCGCCACCATAAGTATAATCATCAACCTTACCATGCTTTTCAACAGAAAAGTCTCTGATATTTACCGTATTTAATCCTATAATATTCTGTTCCATGGCACGTCCTGTAATACTGGTAGACAGGCCCTGCTCAATCATTTCCGGAAATAATGTCAAAACATGAAAATTCATTTTAATACCTGCATTTTTTATAAATCTAATTATCTACTCAAAAATCCTGCTAATCCCTTAAACCTGGAAGAAGATGAACAAGCATTGCTCCTCCCTCTATATCAACTTCCCTGATACAATCTTTAATTGCCGGAACCAAAAGGTCAGCCGCTCCCTGCTTCTTAATAATGTATACATCATTAGCACCAGTTTGAAGCACATCATCAATTACTCCTAAATCTTCTCCTTCATCAGAAGTAACCTTAAGCCCAATAAGGTCAGCTATAAAATACTCATCCTTTTTTAGCTTAACAGCATTCTCTCTTGTTACATAAAGCTCTGCTTTTTTATATTTCTCAACATCGTTAATGTTATCAATTCCTTTAAACTTAAGAATTACCATATTCTTAAAAAACTTAACCGATGCAATTTCCATATCCAGTCTTTCTTTACCGTTATCTAAAATAACCTTCTTTAATTTTTTAAAACGGTTAACATCGTCTGTTGTAGGGTAAACCTTTACTTCGCCCCTAATTCCATGAGTTGATGTAATAACTCCTACCTTGAAAACGTCTTCCATACGTTCTACCTGCGCTTTCTTAATCTTACAATAAAGTATATCTATAAAATCAAAGAGTGAAATACAAAGTATTTCATATAACGTGAAAAGCCTGTCTCATATAGTATGAAACAGGCTCATGATTACTGCATGATTTCAACAATAACCTTCTTGTCTTCTTTTGAGGCTGCGGCCTTAACTAC
>JAXJVZ010000202.1:0-7141 GCA_036308285.1 Agathobacter sp.
ATGACAAGTTTGATCTTGATTCATTTTTAATTGAGCTATCCTTTGATAATTTGGATTTTGCTATACTTTTTGCAATAGCTTTTTTCATTGCAATTAATGCATTTATCAAAAAAGATCTTATTAAACCTGCTTACATGCTGCTTACATACTATTCGGCAGTTCTAGGTTTTATAACTTTCATTTTTACATTTTTGGGATTAATTATCATGAAAAAAGAACAAACAAGTTTGCTTGTTCTATATATCATTATCTATATCACATTATTGATACATGGTTTTTTCCAGCTATTTTCAAACAAGATAATGCTTGCCATATCAAAGATTGCAATTTGTTCAACCGTACTTCTTGTACTTTTCAATGATGTTGAAAAATGGCAGAGTAATCCTGTAAGTCGTGTTGCAAACTACATTTTCTTTATTGCTTTAGCTGTTTATACATTTACAATAAAAAACAAACAAAAATTAAAAAAAGGAATTCAGGTTTAGAAATGAAATCAAATGAAAAATGATAACAGCTGGTTTCTTTTTTATAATCTCATTTTGCCAGCTTTTCTCCAATAAGATTATGCAAATTATCTCTTTTATTGCAGCTGGCGCAAATGTCGTATGCACTATAACCCAAATAATACTTTTATCTAACTTCTCATTAGGAAAAGTTTCTGATTTGCTCCTATGCATAGGGTTTGCCATCTGCGCTTTTTCGCAATTCAGGAAAGCCTCAATTAGTTAATCGGCTTATTCAACACCATAAAACTGAATATTCCTTCGGCAAGAACTACACCATCCTGGTCCTCGACACTTACGTCGTATACCAGGATGTTTTTTCCTGCTTTCATCTCACGCGCCTTACCAATCAGCTTTGTTGTGTTAAGACCCGGACGAAGATAGTGGAAGGAACTGTCGATTGTAGTCGCAGGACGGCCATGAGATGCTGCGGCACCACCGCCAGTTACATCTGCTACTGTAAAAAGAACACCTCCGTGAACTGAATTGATTGGATTCTTAAGTTCATCCGTAACCTCAAGTTCTGTCTCCGCGTAGCCTTCTGACATCTTTGTAATTCTTAGTCCAATTAATTTTGCAAAAGCATTGTTATCATTTCTTGTCTTAATAATATTCTCGTAATCCATTATATTTCCCCACATTTTTTATTTTCAGGAACGTTCCAGCGTTCTTACTGCGGAATACGCGTCAGCTTTTCTGACATCTTCTTCTGCGCATTCCTGCAATTCACCGGAAGTTGTCAACATATTAAAATATTAACAGTAATTACAATTCCAAACAATAGTATTACTAACATTAATATTATTATGTATTCAGTTCACGAAAAATGGCTACATGAAATCGCTTGCTGTCACACTTTCTATATGTTACACTTTTTTCATGAATGGAAGATTTATAAATGATGTTAATGCATTTTGTAATATAACTACGCTTGAAACCTTAGACTTAACTGACAACAATATAACCGATTTCTCGCCACTTGCGTCGTTGTCAAATCTAAAAAGTCTTACTATAAAGAATAATTCTTTTACCGAGGATCCTTCAAACATAAATCTTGGAAACGATGTTGAAATAATTCAATAATATACATAGCAAATCATAATTTATTGTTTTTTTATAGATTTTATATAAAATTTATGTATTTGTTGACAATAGTACTTCTTTTTGAGATAATTAATAAAAACATAAGGAGGAACTATAATGGGTGTTGCATCATTAGTACTAGGAATTCTTGCAATCATAATTGGAGTATTTTCTAGCGGACTATTTGGTTGGTTAGGAGCTATTATAGCTATAATAGGTATTATTTTAGGAGCTGTTGGCAGAAAAAATCCTGATTCAAAAGGTATTGCTACAGGAGGCCTTGTATGCTCTATCATTGGATTAATTCTTTGCTTACTTTTATATCTTGCATGTGCAGCTTGTGTTGGTGGCTTAGCATCTTTGTAATTTGGAACTATTAAGAGACTTTGCAAATGCAAAGTCTCTTTTAATTATGGAGGGATAATGTACCCATATCTACATATATTTAACTTAATTATTCCATCGTATGGATTTCTAATTGCTTTAGGTGTTATTATTGCAAATATTTTTTCATTTCTAATAGCAAAATATACCCAGCAGGATTTTAATGATTTTATTCTATTGGAAGCCTATTGCTTTTTAGGAGCTTTTCTTGGTTCTAAACTCCTATACCTAATTGTTTCCTTTAAAACAATAGAATGGGATAAAATATTTAATTTCAATTATTTTAACAATCTAATGTTAACAGGTTTTGTATTTTATGGTGGACTAATTCTAGGATTAATTTTTGTTCTTATTGGTGGTAAAATCCATAAAATAAATTCAATTGAATATATTAAAAATTTCATTTTTGTTATACCATTCATTCATTGTTTTGGTAGAATAGGATGTTTCATGGCTGGTTGTTGCTACGGGATTCCATATAAAGGATTTGGAGCAGTAACATTTCCAGATAATTCTTTTGCATTATCTAAAATATCTTTGTTTCCAGTACAATTATTAGAAGCCTTTTGCCTAATACTGATTTCATTAACAATTTTATACCTTCAGATGAAAATGAAATTTAAATACACCGTTGAATTTTATTTTATTTCGTATGCTATCTTAAGATTTGTTTTAGAGAAATTCAGATATGACGATGCGAGAGGTTTTTTCCTCTGTTTTTCTACTTCTCAATGGATAAGTATATCCTTGATAATAGTAGGAATATTTTGTATTTTATATCGTAAACTTTTTCACAATGATACATCTAAATTAGTTATGTAAAATAAAAACTTCCTGGCAAAATGCAGGAAGTTTTTTTGATATTCATTACATCTAAATTAGTTTAAAATCTTTACCGCAGTTCCATATGCCACAATCTCAGCTGCTCCCTGCATAACTGCAGAAGAACCATACTTAACACCTACGATTGCATCTGCCCCAAGAGCCTCTGCCTCGTCAACCATTCTCTTTGTTGCAATCTGTCTTGCCTCATTAAGCATCTCAGTGTAACCTTTAATTTCTCCACCTACGATAGTCTTCATCCCAGCCATAAAATCTCTTCCGATATTCTTTGACTGTACGATAGTTCCCTTTACGATACCAAGTGCCTCAATCTCTTTTCCCGGAATAGTACTAATACTTACGAGCTTCATCTTCTTCTCCTCCGTTAATCTCTGAAATTCTCTGTTTTAATGCTACTATTATTCCCACAATTGCCAGAATGCATGGCGCAACCATTATTAATATCATCACAACTGGCACATTATCAATTCTGCTTCCTACAAGGGTCACAGCAATAATCCCTACAAGATACAATACAATAAGTATTGTAAAAATTATTGGAGCAATTTTTTTCTTACCATTGTTATTTTTATTAACCGACATAAATATATTCCTCCTGTTTTTCAAGAACGTTCCAGCATTCTTACTACAGAATCATCGTCAGTTTTGCTGACATCTTCTTCTGCACATTTCTGCAATTGGCATTCCTAAACGAACATCAGCCTCATCTTTTCCAGCAAATTCACTGCATGGCTTAATCATATCCTTCTGGAAAAGTAAAATAATGGTTGAACCACCAAATTCAAAGTATCCCTTTTCCTGTCCGGCTTTTACCAATCTGTTTTTTCTAATATCATGATTTGTAATTCTTCCAACAAGAAGCGCTCCAACTTCCATCTGAATAATTTTTCCAAATTCTTCTGTCCGAATTACCTGATACTCTCTGGTATTCTGAGTATAAATAGGAATCTGTCGTGTCACAATAGGTCTTACACAATGCAAAATTCCTGATATGCGTTTTGCACGCACTACCTTACCACAGGCAGGATATGCATATCTGTGATAATGCGTAGGTGTCAATCTGAATACAAAAGCGTAACCATCCTCAAATTCCCGGGCCAGCTCTTCATCTCCAAGCATATCCTCTAAGGAAAACTTTGTATGCTTAATATCAAAAACTGAATCCTTTTTGATAGGAATACATGTCAAAAACGCATCACAAGGACTTATTACCTTATCCTTATCAAATTCTGCGTTATCCTGCTTTCTTTTCCTGCAAAAGAACTCATTAAACGATGAAAATCCACCTTCAGGAATCAAAACATCACTCATATCTATGTTATTCTTCTTAATAAAATGTGGAATTATAAAACAGGAACATTTCGAATCAAGAAATCTTCCTGCCATTTTTGATATTTTGGGCTGAACCAAAAATTTTAATATTCCTCTTCCTAATGTCGTCTGATATAAAAAACGAACTGACAAGCTCTCTTTCATGATGCCCCCCATGCAACTAAAAATACCATGAATGCCGCTTCGATTACCCCGAGAACAATAAGAATAACTTTTCCAATGGTCTTAGGCTTCTTAATCTCAATTGGAGCAATAAATCCTGCTGCCACAAGCAAAAGTGTTACTACAAAGAACTTATCGTTATGTATAATATTCTTGTCAAATAGTAAATAAACTGCTGGAAGGATAATCGCAATTGTAGTTACCGGAACCCCGATAAAACTACTTTCTTTATGTGTTGCTTCCGCCTGTCTTTCTTCCTCTAAAACATTATAATATGCCAGTCTTATAAGTGCACATAACACATAAATTGCGCAGGCGATTCCTACAAAGGAAACACCTCCAAGCAACATATATACAAATATTGCCGGAAATACTCCAAAACTTATAAGATCGCTCAAAGAATCAATCTGAATTCCAAATCTTTTCTGATTCTTATCCCTGTCCTTTGTTGACGCTACAGTGCCATCAAACATATCACACACACCGGCAATCATCAGACAAAATAATGCTCTCCAATACTCATGACCAATTGAATGCAATATTCCCATAAACGCAAACAACATTCCACAGTATGTAAGCACTACTGTGTAATCATAATACCCAACTAACTTTCTTTTCATTTGTATACTCCTGTTACTTTATAAAACCAAAAATGATACAATAGGCCAATATACACCATGGCTTCCCCACTATTAGTATCAAAATGTATTTCTTCATATTCATCTTCATCAATCCGGAGAAATAGCATAACAAATCATCCGGAAACATTGGTAGTAATGTTGCAATAAAGAAAAGCCAATCATACGAACGACTTTTTGCAATTTTTCTCTGCCATTTATTATACTGTTTTTCCGGGAAAAAAACCAATACAAGACTTACTCCATATTTTCTGGCAAGAACATATGCAATAAACGAACCCAGACATATTCCTATATAATTGCACCAGAATCCTGCATGCACTCCGAAAGCAATTGTACCAACTGCGTATCCAAACTGCCCTGGAAACATTGGAACAACCACCTGAAAAGCCTGGAAAGCTATAAGCGCTATTGGTGCAAAAACTCCAAACTTATCAATATAAGCCCGAAATGCTTCAACTGAGTTAATTTCTTCTTTAAAGGCAATACTCATTACCAGTAATATTACTATAATAACACATATTCCTGTAAAAATCTTAATTTTATCTGCTAATTCTTTGTTCAATGTATTTCATACTCCTCTGGTAGATGCGGGTAAACCCTATTTTATCAACAATCAGGTAACTAAATTCTGCCAAAGCAATTCCTCCTGCTACGTCAACAATCACATGCTGTTTTGTTGTTAGGGTCGAAACACATATTGCAACTGTTATAATAACAGAAATAATCTTGTAAACAGATTTTACATTAGGATTTTTTCTTACTGCAATCAGACAGAACCAGCTTGTCAGACAATGAATAGATGGAAACAGGTTGTCTGCTGCATCTATCTGATAAAGCATTTTAAGCGCTTCCGTAAAAAATCCATTATCTTCAAGCACCGGTCTTGTATTAGTTGTTGGAAAAGCGATAAAAATCACCATGCATATAAGCTTTGCAAATAAATCCGCACTTAAAAATTTATATGCTTCATCATCTTCCTGTCCTGCTCCAAGTACATAATTAATGAGCCAATACACATAACATCCCAAATATATTATTATGGTCGCTGGAATTATTGGAATCAGATTATCTATCGGACTCGTAATATCATAATGATATTTTGATGTAGTAATAACCCTAGTCCCATTATATGCAATTGTATTGAATATTAGCGCTATCACCAGCGGTATTATTTTGTATTTTTTTACTGTATTAATAATTTTTTCCATAACTTATCACCGAATCAATTATACAATATTAATTCGCGTAATAATATTGTACACTTCTTAAAAATTCTTAAGGTATTCTTATTTTTCTTATTTTTCTTCTATTACCTGAAAAATAATAAACTTGAGGTAATAGCTTTCCGGCGTATTAGCTGAATTCGCCCACAAAATAGGATGATCTGGTCCCTGGGTTCTAAACTCAACCTGACGAAGCCTTTTATGTGCTGCCTTTGCCGCTTCCTTTACAGTCTTTGAAAGAAGCTCCTGGGTCATAAAATGCGAGCATGAACATGTTGCAAGATAACCACCGTCTTTAACAAGCTTAAGTCCCTTCATGTTAATCTCACGATAACCTTTTATCGCATTCTTTGTCGCCTGTCTTGATTTTGTAAATGCAGGTGGATCAAGGATTACAACATCATATTTCTCTCCATCGGCTGCAAGCTTTGGAAGCTCATCTAAAACATTTGCACATCTGAATTTTACGATATCATCAAGTCCGTTTCTTACAGAATTGGCTGTAGCCTGCTTAACTGCATACTCAGATATATCAAGGCCTGTAACCTCTTTAGCTCCTGCAATTCCTGCATTAAGGGCAAAAGTTCCCATATGTGTAAAACAGTCTAAAACTCTTTTTCCCCTGCATAACTTCTGAATAGCTAATCTGTTGTATTTCTGGTCTAAGAAAAAACCAGTCTTTTGCCCACTTACAACATCTATCATATAATGCACGCCATTCTCCACTATCTCGACCTCAGGAATTTGGGCCGCATCCTCTGCACCACAATCGTTTATTCCAATTCTTGCCTTTAACTTTTCATCCGAGCTCCAGAGTACGCCCTTGTACTTTTTGATGCCTTCCTTTTCATGCTCTTTTGCATCACTTCTTTCATATATTAATGTGATTTCAATTCCATCCTTTGCAAGAGCTTCTCTAAGGAGGTCAGCAATCTTTAGTTTATACTTCTCCATTCCAAGAGCAAGGCAC
>JAXJVZ010000203.1:0-2522 GCA_036308285.1 Agathobacter sp.
TCATATTACTCATCTTTTCTGTGCTAAGATATCTGACATCAACAAGCGTTACTTTTTTGTATCCACCAAGCAAAAGTGGTGCAAGACTACTTCCAAAGGAATCCCTGAAAAGTATCAGTTCTTTATCTGATTCCGGATTCGGATTCTCTATTTCAACAAGAGCCTGTGCTCCGGATAAAAACATCTCGTAGGCATCTTTCCCCTTTGCCTTTTTAATATCATACACTCCTGCTGTTTTTTGAGAATCAGTGTTAAAATAAGTCACCTGGCACTCACTCAGTGTGTCACCATAAAAATATTTAATTGTCTCTGGTTTTGCAGGTAAACATGCCTGCTGATAATATGCTCCGTAAAATGGCACCTCCAGCTCCAGTAATTCAGAATCATTGCTGTACCCAGCCCTCATGCTTTCACATAAACGCTGTGCAACAGGTTCGATTTTTTCCTGTCTCCAATGCGGATCCGTGTTGTAATAGCATTCAGGTGTCAGACAGTCAAATATATCAATATATTCTGCATAGTCTTCATTTTCTGTAAGTATTTCAACATATCTGTCATAATCCATGGACAAATATCCACCTTCCCCGGCAAGATAATAGTTTTTATCCGGGATGACAGATACATATACTTTACAGTCACTGTCAGCAATATATTTTGTATATAAATCCTGCTGTTTTTTTAATGATGCCTTAAGCTTTGCTTCATTAAGCGGATATTCCAGCTTTGAAATATGTCCCTTATATTTGTAATATCCATTATTATCTTTATTCTGCAAAATATAATAATTTGTAATTGCCTTTGTTTTTCTGAAAAAATCCCTATCAGGAAACTGATCGAGCACATAACTTTCAAATTGATCCATAAACCTGCCGGAATACACAGAATCAATTGAAATCTTTGGAAAAACCGCAAGTCCTCTTCTCTCCGAATCTGAATAATCCTTATCAGGCATACATATCCCCATAGCAGACAGGCCAAAAATAACAATTGAAGGAAGCAGTATTGTTAAAATTTCTTTTTTCTTTGCCATAATGTTTCCTCCTAAAACCTAAAATATAAGAAGGGATTGAATGACCCATCTACCAGACACGCAGTACATACAATCAATAATATTGTTAATATTACCGGTCTTTGCTTATCTGTTTTTGCCAGAACCGGCGTTGCA
The DNA here is from genome assembly GCA_036308285.1 of Agathobacter sp. Classification (GTDB taxonomy): domain Bacteria; phylum Bacillota; class Clostridia; order Lachnospirales; family Lachnospiraceae; genus Roseburia. Next base: position 1,166 of record JAXJVZ010000203.1, read on the forward strand.
CCTGCTATTGCAAGAATAATTATCAGAGCATATGATTTGAGATAATATAGTGCTTCAAAACTTATAAGTTCAAGCCCTCCAAAACCGAGCATTCCAGCTATATCACTAAATCCATTTTCCAAAGACGTCGCATTAAATATTACAAATCCAACCAGGGTAACAAAAATCACATAGACATGACCAAATGCTTTATGTTTGTCAAGCCATTTTATTAATCCGAACTTTTCAATCATAAGCAGGGCTGCATACATAGCTCCCCAAACTACAAAGTTCCACGCTGCGCCATGCCAGAGACCTGTCAGCCCCCATACTACAAGGATATTAATCATCTGACGTAATAGTCCTTTTTTATTGCCTCCCATAGGAATGTACACATAGTCTCTGAACCAGCTTCCAAGCGTTATATGCCAGCGACGCCAGAATTCCGTAACGCTGCTAGAAATATATGGATAATTAAAGTTCTCCGGCAAATCAAAACCAAATATTCTTCCAAGCCCTATTGCCATATCACTGTAACCCGAAAAGTCGTAATATATCTGCAACGCAAAGCTTATCGCATACAGCCAGCAGTAAAGCACTGAAGGCTGTCCTGTATTCAGATATAAATCACACAATTTTCCAAGCGCATTTGATATAATTACCTTCTTTGACAAGCCTGTTATAAATCTGCTTACACCATAGGATATATTGCTTATAGTATGTTCCCTTTTTGCCAGCTGTTCTTTTATATCCGAATACCTTACGATTGGTCCTGCAATAAGCTGCGGAAAAAATGTTACATAGGTTGCAAAATTGAAAAAATTTCTCTCGGCTTCGACATTTCCTTTATACACATCCACCGAATAGCTTATAATCTGAAAAATATAAAAACTTATTCCTATCGGCAGTGTAATTCTCATAAGTGGAATTGAAGTCTTAAACACATAATTTATGCTTCCCAAAAAGAAATCCGTGTATTTAAAATAAAAAAGTATAGCAATATCTGTTGCAACTGATATAAACAGCCAGATTTTACCATACTTTGTTCCTCTGTTTTTCCCAATAAAAAGTCCAGGCAGCCACCCTGCAAAAGCGGTGCCTGCCAGCATAAGTACAAGTTTCCCCTCCCCCCAGGCATAGAAAAAGAGACTGCCAAGAAGGAGAATATAATTTTTAAATTTTGCTGTTGATAAAAAATATAAAATTATTATCGCCGGTAAAAAATAGTATAAAAAAGTAATACTTGAAAAAAGCAAATCCTGTACCTCATTATTTACTGTCGCTATTACCGTTGTCATCAAAGCTAAGCGGTGCCATCACAAAGAAAACCCTGTCCTTATAGGTCTCGCACACCATCTCATCTGCCTGAGTACATACA
>JAXJVZ010000204.1:0-2249 GCA_036308285.1 Agathobacter sp.
CGAATTGCAGAAATGGAACTCGATGGATATGCAGTAGGTGGACTTGCAGTAGGTGAGAGTCATGAAGATATGTACCGTATCCTGGATGCAACTGTACCATATCTTCCTAAAGATAAACCGACTTATCTTATGGGTGTGGGAACACCGGCCAATATTCTTGAAGGTGTAGAAAGAGGTATTGATTTCTTTGACTGTGTATATCCAAGCAGGAATGGAAGACATGGACATGTATATACAAACCAGGGAAAGATAAATCTCTTTAATAAGAAGTATGAGAAGGATATGAAGCCTATCGAGGAGGGATGTGGATGTCCTGCATGCCGCACATATTCAAGAGCCTATATCAGACACCTTCTCAAAGCAAAGGAAATGCTTGGTATGAGACTGTGTGTAATGCATAATCTGTATTTCTACAATAATATGATGGAAGAAATCAGAACTGCTCTTGATAATGGAAATTTCAAATCATATAAAGAAGAAAAATTATATGGTATGTCACAGGGAGCAAAATAAACTTGCATGTTTTGTGTGATTTGTGTAGAATATTAACTAGTATTTTTTATTTAGGAGGAAATTTGTAATGAGCTTTATTTTAGCGAATGGTGAACTAAACGCAGCGGCAGGAATGGGTCCAATGCTTTTATCAATGATTTTATTATTTGTTCTTATGTATTTTCTTATGATTCGTCCACAGAAGAAGGAACAGAAGAAAAAAGAACTTATGTTATCAGAGGTTGCAGTAGGAGATACAATTCTTACAACAAGTGGATTTTACGGAACTGTAATCGATGTAGACGATGAGATGGTTATTGTTGAGTTTGGTAATAACAAGAATTGTCGTATTCCAATGCAGAAAATGGCAATTGCAGATTTAGAAAAGGCAGATGCTTCATCAGAGGCATAAAATTGCTGTCATACCTTTAAATTAGGGTATGACAGTTTTCTGTTATATTGAACGCTTTTCTAATTATAAATATTATGAATAATAAATTTGTGTATCATAACTATCAGTTATTTATTTTATAAAAAAGTTCAATAACTTATATGGTTGAAAAGAGTAGTTTATTGCTATAAGATACATAATAGTAAATTATTTTAGAAAAGGGGTATACCTATGAATTGTAAAATTGGAGTAATTTCCGGAGATGGAATCGGTCCGGAGGTAGTAGCAGAAGCAAAAAAAGTATTAGACCAGATTGGAAATAAGTATGGTCATAATTTTGATTATACAGAGATATTAATGGGTGGATGTTCAATTGATGCAACAGGAGTTCCACTTACTGATGAAGCTATCGAGACAGCTCTTGCAAGTGACGCAGTTCTTATGGGATCAATTGGAGGTAACACATCAACATCTCCATGGTATAAACTCCCACCAGAACTCAGACCAGAGGCTGGACTTTTAAAGCTTCGTAAGGCTTTAAATCTTTTTGCAAATTTAAGACCTGCTTATTTATATGAAGAGTTAAAGGCTGCATGTCCACTTAGAGATGATATTATCGGTAGTGGTTTTGACATGATGATTATGAGAGAGCTTACAGGTGGTCTTTACTTTGGAGAAAGAGAGACAAAAGAAGTTGATGGTGTATTAACAGCTACAGATACTCTTACATATAATGAAGAAGAAATCAGAAGAATTGCAAAGCGTGGATTTGATATCGCAATGAAGAGACGTAAGAAGGTTACTTCTGTTGATAAGGCTAATGTACTTGATTCTTCAAGACTCTGGAGAAAAGTTGTCGATGAAGTTGCTAAGGATTATCCGGAGGTTACATATGAGCATATGCTGGTTGATAACTGTGCAATGCAGCTTGTAAAGGATCCAAAGCAGTTTGATGTAATCCTTACAGAGAATATGTTTGGTGATATTTTATCTGATGAGGCGAGTATGGTTACAGGTTCAATCGGAATGCTTTCATCAGCGAGCCTTAATGATACAAAGTTTGGTCTTTATGAGCCAAGTGGCGGATCTGCACCAGATATCGCAGGAAAAGGAATAGCTAATCCAATTGCAACAATTTTAAGTGCTGCAATGATGCTTAGATATTCATTTGATTTAGATAAAGAGGCTGATGCAATTGAAGCAGCTGTTAAGCAGGTTTTAAAAGAAGGATATCGTACAATCGATATTATGCCACAGGCAGGAGAGAGTACAGAAGGAATAACTCAGGTGGGAACAGCCCGGATGGGAGATTTGATTTCTGAGAGAGTTTAATTTATTGACATATTTTATACAGATTCTGAAAGAG
>JAXJVZ010000205.1:0-1823 GCA_036308285.1 Agathobacter sp.
TCTTGAAGGACATAATGTAAATATGCAAAAGTTACTTGATGAGGAGTATAGACCAGAGTATTTCATGGACTATCGTGCGGATGTGGAAAATCCTCTTGCCATGTTTTATCAAAGTGGATATCTCACAATAAAAGGATATGATATAAGAGACCGACTTTACACCTTGGATTTTCCAAATGATGAGGTAAGAAGAGGATTTGCGGTACTTCTTGCAAACAGCTATTTTAGAAAAAATGATGCTGATGTAGATAATGCCATTATAAGGATAAGCCGAATGCTGCGACGTTGTGACCTCGACGGAGTACGTGATGCATTTACCGCCTTTCTTGCATCCATACCATATGAAGCCAACAAGGATGAAAGAGCCAGGGATTTTGAAACACACTTTTCATACACCTTCTATATCATCAACCGTCTTCTAGGCTGCTACACAACCCTAATAGAAAAACAAAACAGCAAAGGAAGAGCCGACATAATAATAGAAACAGACAAGGATATATTCATTTTCGAATTTAAGCTAGACAAAAGTGCCGCAGAAGCATTAGAACAGATAGAAGAAATGCAATATGCCCTTCCATATCTGGATGATAATCGAAGCATTCACAAAATCGGCGTAAACATCTCAAGTGAAAGCAGAACAGTTGACGAGTGGATTGTTGTTGACCTGTAAAAAGCCTGAATTTATGGGAATGCACCATAATGGTGACATGATTTTATTAAGGTGGTGCTTGATGTTGTTCTGGTAATCAACGATACTTAAATCACATCTGCAGATGAAAAATTACAAACGGAAGGAGCAGATTTGATATGGTCGAATTTGGAGAACAACTAAGAAGAGCGAGAGAAGAAAAGGGGATGACACAACAATCTCTTGCAGAGCAACTATATGTAACCAGGCAGTCAGTTTCAAGGTGGGAATGCGGAGACAGGTATCCCGATTTACTTACAACAAAGAAAATATCGCAGATTCTGGAAGTGAGTCTTGATGACCTATTATCTGGAAAAGAAATGACAAAAGTAGTAGAACGAAACCCTGTGATTGAGAAAAAAAGTGTAAACAACATAATGATTGCCCTATATGCATTTGTGGTAATATCATTTTTCATTACAATAGTTGATATAATTATTCGCTTCCCACTTCAGTCGGAAGCGATTGATTATAGTGATATTCAGATTATAGTTATAAATGTATTGGGATTAATTATTCAGATAGTATTTTTCACTTATGGACTATTTCAAGTTATACGGGGCACATTATCACCTAAAAGAATGGGAGCAGTAAATATCGCATATTTTGGAGCAATGTGTATTTCCGATTCAGAAATCATAATAAGGCATGAGCATATGCAACTTATTATAATCGGAGTGGTATTACTTATTCCATACATATGCGGTGCAGTAGCATCATTTTTCTATTTCATACGATCAAATAATAATAAAATATATTCAGGATTAATATATCTGACATCAATTTGGGGAATGCTATACACCTTCTATTACACATATAGTTTAATTGTAGGAGCAAGCCAGTATTTTTCTATGAATAATACAATAAGTCTTGTCCTTAAAATCGCCATATATGCACTAATAGTATATCAAACCCACACTTTAAAAATAAAACGAAAAAATGCCCTAGAAGTCAGTAAAAAATAAACAAAAAAATAAAATCATACCAAAACATAAACCTGGGTGGAAAATATAGGAAGTGCCGATAAGGCGCCGCCCCCTATATTTTCCACCCAGCCAAGAACTTAATTATGCCCCCCTCTCTTTTTGTTGAGGTTTACAACCAGATAAACACTGAAAATAGCCACAGCAAACAA
>JAXJVZ010000206.1:0-4183 GCA_036308285.1 Agathobacter sp.
GCTCTACCCCGTATCTGACTGCATCTGCCTGTAATAAATGGGATGCATATAATACCGTGTCAAAATCAGACGGATACTTGTAAGTCTGCTGCATATAGTTCATGATTTTTCCATTTGCAGCACCATTTCTCTGATGTCTTTCCATGATATATGAGAAAATGTTCATGTCATTTTCATCGTCCGTAAATGTCTCAACGGTCTTCTTAAATGGGAATGACTGGAAACCAAATTCTGAGAGATATCTGAAATAGAACTTTCTGTATTCTGAAAAAGGTTTGTTGCCATGCCATACATCCCAGTAATGAACATCACCACGGTTTTCATCTCTTGGATCATCAAATGAACCTCCCGAAGATGGACTTGCAGGCCAGTAGTAAACCTGTGGTGCGTACTCCTTCATAATCTGTGGGATTATGCGTTCATACATAATGATGTAGTCTCGTACTTCGCTCTCCTTTGTAATCCATAAGCGGTCACATACGAACTGCTCCATCTCATTATTTCCACACATAAGTCCAAGTGATGCGTGATGTCTTATTCTTTTTAAATTATCTACAAATTCTGCTGTAATATTTTCCTCAAATTCCGGTGTAAGGTCGTACATTCCGCAGGCAAACATGAAATCCTGCCATACAAGAAGTCCCATTTCATCGCACAAATCATAGAACCAGTCGTCCGGATAGTATCCTCCTCCCCAGACTCTTATACTGTTAAAGTTAGAAAAAATTGCTTTTTCCAAAAGTGCTCTTGTAGTCTCTTTATTGACACGACCAAGCAAATGATCTTCTGGAATGTAATCTGCTCCCATTGCAAAAATATTTACGCCATTTATGCAGGTTGCAAATCTTTCTCCCCACTGGTCTTTACTTCGATCCATAGTTATTGTTCTGAGTCCGATTTTTCTGGTCCAGTTATCAATTTCGCATCCGTCTTCTTTCTTTAATGATACCGATACTGTATATAAATACTGCTTACCATATCCATTTGGCCACCAGAGCTTTGGATTGCTTATCTCATAATTGCTGCTTCCATCCGAGCTATAAATTGTGGTTCCGTCTGGATCAGTAATTGTAATTTCTACCGAATATCCCTGCTGGTCATTTACCTCTTCGATAATTGGATTTACATCTACTCTTACTTTTCCATCCTCATGGAACTGCATAATCTCTACAGTATCAATTCTTGCTGTATCAATTCCAAGCAGGCTTACCGGTCTGAATATTCCTGCATCAGGAAGGTGTGCGCCCCAGTCCCAGCCAAACATACAGTGAGCTTTTCTAATGTGAACAAAGCCGTCCATTGCATCCTCAGTTCCTCTGGTTGGTGCCTTTTTGAATGCATCTGCTATGTATTTATTTGGAGAGTAGAAATATACTTTAAGCTCGTTGTCTTTAGCCTTAAGAATATCTTTGACTGCAAATTCCCATGTGCGGTGCATGTTCTCTACGTGACCGATTGCAACTTCATTAAGCCTTATGTCTGCAACTGTGTCGAGACCGTCAAAATGTAAAATTATCTCATCCATTGAAAGGATTTCTTCATCACAGTCAAAACTAGTAAAATACTCGTAATCGTAATCCATAAGCTTCAATGCTTTGTCTTCGTTGTCCTTCCAGAATGGGTCTTCCATTTTTCCTGAACGAAGCAAATCACAATATACAGTTCCAGGAACAACTGCTTCGATTGTATCTCCTGTATTTGCCTGTCTCATTTTCCAATTGCAGTCAAGCTTTCTTGTAATCATCCGTATTTACCCCCTTTACATAGGACACTAAAAATTTCACAATACTATTATGCAAAAATATGTTATAGTGGTATATGATAAATGGTTTAAAAAATTGTAAAAACCTATTATGTTGTAAATTGCGGGGTAATAAAAATGGAATTATTTGAATACATTGATTTTCTAAATGAACCATATGATATTTTCTACGACCACTCTAAAAGTGTACCTCTTCACTGGCATTACTACAGTGAAATTCTCTATGTCAGAAAAGGTCAGCTTCGCCTTACCTGCGATGATTGCAGCTATGATCTTAATCCGGGAAGTATATGCTATATCTATCCTCTCCAATTACATGAAATGCACAAAACCTGCAGTGAGGATATAGATTATGCGGTCATCAAATTCAATATTCATACTTTACACATTCCCAAAGCATTTATACAGAAAATCTATGATTATTTTATGCGGCGCTCTCCTGATAATGAGCATTGCATAATCATAGACAATGCTGATATTAAGAATCCCCGGCTTCCTGAGATTATTGATTCAACGGTTGATGAATTCAACAGACTTGACGAGCTGTATGCATTTCAGATTCTGACTAATATTTACAGCATTTTAATTGCAATCATAAGGCTTACTGATAAATCTGTCTCACACGAAAAAAACAAATACTCTGATGAAATGCTTTCTTTTTATCATATTCTGGAATATATAGACACTCACTCAGGGGAAGAACTCGAAATCAAAGATCTGGCAAAAAAATGTAATCTGTCATATTCCCATTTTGCAAGACTCTTCCGCGAATCATACGGAAGGTCCTGCAAGGATTACATTACATATATTAGATTAAATAAAGCTGATGAATTGCTGATGCATACGGATTATTCTATTTCATATATTGCTAATGAGACTGGTTTTTTTGACAGCAGTCATTTTATAAGCACCTACAGAAAATGGAAAGGAATAACACCAAAGCAACAGCGAAAATTGTTCACAAACACTGACTTACATGAATAATTCCGGATGATTATTCAAAGAATCCTCCTCAGTGATTTCTCTTATTACTTTACATGGACTTCCTGCAGCGATAACGTTTGCAGGAATGTCTCTTGTTACTACACTTCCAGCGCCGATTACGCTTCCCTCTCCAATTGTGACGCCACCGCATACTGTTACATTTCCTGCTATCCAGCAGTTGCTTCCAATTGTAATTGGTTTGGCATATTCTTTATCCGTTACTGTTCCATCCTCTTTCTGGTATGTATTTCTATCCTGATAACGCAGTGGATGTACTGGTGTAAGCAGGGATACATTTGGTCCGAAAAATACATTCTCTCCAATTGTCACAGGGCAGCAATCTAAGACTGTAAAATTAAAGTTTGCATATGTATTTGCTCCAATAGTTGTAAAGCAGCCATAGTCAAACTGAATTGGTCCCTGCAGATATACTCCTGGTCCCTGGTTTGGAATAAGTTCTTTTATAATTGCTTCACGCTCTTTATCTGTCTCAATGCAATCATTATATCTCTTGCTCAAAACATGAGCATTCGTTCTAAGCTTGCAAATCTCCTTGTCTGATGGGTCGTATATCTTTGCATTGAGCATTCTTTCTTTTTCTGTCATTTTTATAATCCGCCTTTCTGCGAAAGTCACCGATGCGTCATGAAACATGCCGGCCGACTTTCACTTTTATAATTTATATTCCCTATAATCCACGTATTATGTTCAAATAATCTTGTCGCTGATCAACAACAGCATAGATAATAACTTTCTTATTCTGCTCATCAATTTTATAAAAAACAAAATTCTTCTCTAAAATAAGAACTTTGTATCCTTGTCTTTTTAAAACTGGATATTTAGGCTCTGAACCAATATATGGATTATCTGCCAATATACTAATGTTATCCTCTATCTCATCTAATTTCTCAAGCGCAATATCATTTCCGAAATTTTGAGCAACATATAAGATTATCCTTCTGATACCGGCATCAGCTGTATCAGTTCGTAAAATCTCATATTTCATTCTTTGCCCTCCTGAAGTATTGCCCTTAAATCATCAAATGTTTCTGATATAGGAGCAATTCGCTCATTTTTTACATCGTCTTCGGCTTCAGCTAAAATTTCAAGTAATTCTATACGCGCTTTCATATTTTTATATTCTTCATATGAAAGAGAAACTGTATCGCCTCTACCATTTACTGTAATAATTACTGCCTCTTTATTCTCCTTGCACTGCTTTGATATTTCATTGTAATGATTTCTCAAATCAGCAGAAGGTCTGATTGTTTCTTGTAATGTCAACATAGCTTATCACCTCCGTCATTTATATATGCAAATCATATCATAATATGTATATCTTTTCAATTAGTATACATTAACCCCGATGTCAACATCCACCATATTACTTCTTCCATATAGTCTTTAAGTATTTCACGATTTATGCTGTCTCTAATA
>JAXJVZ010000207.1:0-1973 GCA_036308285.1 Agathobacter sp.
TACAGAAATTATGCACTTGATATCAAGAACAGTGATGGAACACACTGTGTTAATTTGAAGTTTGTAAGCTATGAAATTGAAAAAGGAAAATATAGCTTAAAGGGGCTTCCAGCAGTATGGGCAGCGGAGAATGAGGCTGATACATTAAAGATTGTTATGGAAGACAGTATCAGCAATATTGAAGTTTGCTTATTATATGGTGTTCTTGCGGATGAAGATATTGTCACAAGAAGTGTAATTATTAAGAATAAAGGCGAGAATACAGTTCATATTGAGAAGGCTGCAGCTGCATGTCTTGATTTTGTATCAGGCGATTTTGATTATATTAAATTCTACGGAAAGCATGCTATGGAGAGAAATGTTGAGCGTGCAAAGGTAAGCCATGGAACTGCATGTTTTGGAAGTAGAAGAGGAACATCAAGCCATCATTATAATCCGGCACTTGTTTTGGCAGATAAGAATACAACAGAGGATGCCGGAAGATGCTATGGAATGCTTTTTGCATATAGCGGTAACTTCCTTTGCGAGGTGGAAAAAGACCAGATAAATCAGACAAGAGCTCTTATGGGATTGGGTACAGACTGGTTTTCATATCCACTTGACGCAGGAGAAGAGTTTACAGTACCAGAAGTAATTATGACTTATTCTGCAAAAGGACTTGCAGAGCTTTCGCACAATTATCATTCATGTATCAGAAATCATGTATGCAAAGGAAAATATGTAAATGCGACAAGACCGGTTCTCATTAATAGCTGGGAGGCTGCATATTTTGATTTTAACGGAGATACAATTGTAAATCTTGCTAAGGAAGCGGCTGATCTTGGAATTGATATGGTTGTTATGGATGATGGCTGGTTTGGAAAGAGAAATGACGATTATTCATCACTTGGAGACTGGTATGTAAATGAAGAGAAGCTTGGATGTACATTATCAGAGTTAATTGAAAAAATAAACGCCTTAGGTGTAAAGTTTGGTATCTGGATTGAGCCTGAGATGGTAAATGAGGATAGTGATTTGTACAGAGCACATCCGGATTGGGCAATCAAAATTGAGAATAGAGATCCAATCAGATCTCGTTATCAGTTACTTCTCGATTTTTCAAGAAAAGAAGTAAGAGATCATATTTTTGACCAGATTTGCGCAATGCTAGACCAGGGAAATATTGAGTATGTTAAGTGGGATATGAACCGTAGCATGGCAGATGTATCGACTGGAAACATTACTTATGATTATGTTATTGGAGTATATGATTTCCTTGAGAGACTTACATCAAAATATCCGGATATCTTAATTGAGGGATGTAGCGGCGGCGGCGGAAGATTTGACGCTGGAATGATGTATTACACACCACAGATTTGGTGCAGTGATAATACAGATGCTATAAACAGAACAAGAATTCAGTATGGTACTTCGTTCTTCTATCCTATTTCTGTGGTAGGTTCACATGTTTCGGCTGTTCCAAATCATCAGACTGGAAGAATTACAAGTCTTAACACAAGAGGTGTAACTGCTATGGCAGGGACATTTGGATATGAGATGAATCCGGCTCTTTTGGATGAGGAAGAGAGAGCAATTATTAGAGAGCAGATTAAGACATACAAGAAGTATGAGATGCTGATTTGCCAGGGGGATTATTACAGACTTTCAGACCCATTTACTGACGACTGCTCAGCATGGTTGTTTGTATCTAAGGATAAAAAGCAGGCGCTTTTCAATGCTGTAAGACTTGAGATTGAGGGTAATATTGCGGTTACTTATGTAAGACTTAAGGGACTTAAGAGTGACGCGGTTTATGTTGATGAGGCGACTGGAAATAAGTATTCGGGTGCTGGTTTGATGGAAGTTGGATTGCCACTTCCTACACCTAAGATTGAATATGAGGCATACCAGATTGCTCTCAGAGAGGTGTAAACTTTATTAAAAAAGTTCCCGAGAGTGGATTGATAGTCCGTTCTCGGGAACTTTTCTATATA
>JAXJVZ010000208.1:0-2106 GCA_036308285.1 Agathobacter sp.
ATTGGGGACGGAGTTTTCTGGCCGATTGTTCCCCACGCCAGAAAACCCCGTCCCCAATGGCTCAAAAAGGAAGGAAGTGAAGCAATGAAAGGTGATTTTGGAAAAGGCAAAGTAAGTAGATTAATTTTAGCACAGGCAATACCGCTTACGCTGGCACAGCTGGTACAGCTTTTGTACAACATAATAGACAGAATATATATAGGTCATATGAATTCGGCAGATGCAGGAAACGCATTATCCGGAGTAGGACTGTGTTTTCCCATAATCACATTTATCGCAGCCTTTGTAAACTGGATATCATTAGGTGCATCACCATTATGTTCAATGGCGAGGGGGAAAAAGGAAACAAAGAAAGCTCAGGATATCCTCACAACGGCATTTACTTTAGAAATCTTAATAAGCATTGCAGTAATTTTAATAGTATTCTTTATCAAAACTCCTCTTTTATATCTGCTTGGAGCAAGCCAAGTTACATATAAATTTGCAGTATCCTATCTGGATTTATATATTCTTGGAACAGTATTCTTCGCAATAAGCACAGGAATGAATGCCTTCATAAATCTTCAGGGCTTTCCAAGAATGGGAATGCTTACAACAATAATTGGAGCAGTAATCAATCTGATACTAGACCCGATTTTTATATTCGTTTTAAACCTTGGAGTAAAAGGAGCAGCAATAGCAACCATCATAAGTCAGTTTTGTTCGGCAGTGTGGGTATTGGCATTTCTTGGAAATAAAAAAAGAGAACTAAGACTAGGTAGACACAGCTTTAAAATCCATCGCTATGTTGTAAAAGACATCTTAATCCTTGGTTTTCCAGGATTTATCATGGGAGCCACAAACTGTGCAGTGCAGGCGGTTTGCAATGCAACACTCTCAACATTTGGAGGCGACGTCTACATTGGAATAATGACAATCATCAATTCAGTAAGGGAGATGATAGGTCTTCCAATCAACGGAATAACAACTGGTTCGCAACCAATATTAAGCTACAATTATGGCGCACAAAAATATGACCGTGTAAAAAAAGGAATAAGATTCGCATCAGCGCTCGCTCTTTTATATACTGCAATATTCTGGGTCAGCACACTGTTTTTGCCACATGTATACTTAAGCATTTTCAGCAAAGACCCTGTGGTGATTTCAAACGGAGTCATACCGCTTAAAATATACTTCCTCGGATTTATTTTCATGGCATTACAGTTTGCAGGACAGTCCACTTTCATGGCGCTCGGAAAAGCAAAGCAGGCAGTGTTCTTTTCCATTTTCAGAAAAGTAATTATTGTTATTCCACTTACCCTGATTCTGGCAAGAATACCTGCGATTGGTGTAATGGGCGTATTCTGGGCAGAGCCAATTTCGAACCTGATTGGAGGAAGTGCAAGCTGCATTTGCATGTATTTTACTGTATACAGAAAACTGCAGTAAACCCACAAATATTAGACCATTGGGGACGGAGCTAGTATATTTAGCAATGTTGAACTGTTGTTATCTTAATGACATTGTTCCGGCTTTTTTAGTGTCCCTAGTGGTTGAAACAGTGAAAAAATTTTAAAAATATTTTGTACATATTGACGTATGACACAATGCTTTACTGTGGTACAGTGGTATAAAAGTCCAGGAGAGATGTAGTTATGGAACAGACAAAAGAGAATTATAAAGAGAGAATTATTTGTTACCTGTTTTTGATTTTTCTGGTTGGATGCTTTACAGGATGGATTTACGAGGAAATTTTCTACTGGATAACAGAAGGAATGTTAAGAAACAGGGGAATATTATACGGACCATGGCTTCCAATCTATGGTATTGGAGCATTGGGTATTTATGCCATGAAGCCATTAAAGAAAAATCCACTTATTCTATTTATCCTTTGCTGTGTGATAACAGGACTTGTGGAGTATGTGATAGGCTTTATCGGGGTGTATTTTCTACATATAAAATTATGGGATTATAGTGGCTTATTCCTGAATGTACAGGGGATAATCTGCTTTAGAAGTATTGTAAGCTTCGCGGTGATGGGAGTTGTCTTTCATTATTGGATTGAACCTTTTGCTGAAAAAGTGTTCTATAAAATAAGCATGAATAAAATCCGTATTATATCTGCGA
>JAXJVZ010000209.1:0-4066 GCA_036308285.1 Agathobacter sp.
TCAGTTATATCCAAGAGCTGAGGATTATTAAATACACATCCAACTACCTGCATTACAGCAGTTGGGTCATTATATTTAGAGGCCATTAGTCAACCTCCTCGTTCAGTATTAAATCTTCAATTGTTAAAGTGTCTAATTTTGTATAAGGAATTCTAATTAATGGAATTCCATTTTCTTTACACCATTGAGTTTTAATATCATCTCTTGTCTTTATCGTTAAATAATTATTATTTTTGAAGAATAAGACTGATTCAAAGTGCTGAATACCATCAAATTCAATAATATATTTTCCATCAACAAAAAAATCAAATTTTGCCAAATAACCACTCGTAGGGAAACGACAAGACTCAAAAGTTTTTTGTCTTTCAAAAGGAATATTATTTTGAGATAATAACATTGCTATTTTTTCTTCTCCTTTAGAAATTAAACATCCACAAGATTGTGTTAAACCAGCTAACAAGCTATGTGTATCAACTTCAATAAAAGAATTATCTGAGCAATCACACTTACATTTCCAAATAATACTTCCTGCAGAATTTCTTTTATCTGTTTTTGAAATTACTTCTAAATGATTGAAATGTTGGCCGATTAAATTTTTTCCTGTTCGACTACTTTGACAACCACAACTTGTCGTATGTCCAGAAATAATATTATCTTTTCTTGCTTCAAATATTTTTCCACACTTACATTGACATTTACAATAGATGCGCTTATTTTTCTTAAAATCCTCTAAAATTAAAATACTCAATATTACGCCTCCTAATCCTCGTCTAAAAATGTAAATAATTCACGCTTTTTAACTTTCCTTTGCGGACGAGGTATAACTATTTCTTTTACTTTTGGAGTATAATCATGTAATACCTTGTCTTGATTTCTTTGTTGCGCTTGCCAAATAGCAAGATAATAATTGTAAGCATTTTGATAAACATAGGGAACTATGCCTATACCACCATTTGCTTTCTCTGTTGGATTACCTTTTACTTCGTAGAAGTATACCAATGCTTTATGAATGCCCGAATATGTATAATTATATTCTTCACGATATTGCTTAATCTGTTTCCGCACTCGCACATCAATATAATCTACTTTTAATAACTTCATTATATAATTTTCTAAATCAATCTTATCTTGTTCTTCTTTATCTTTCTTCTGGTCTTCTGTTAAAGAGCATTCTTGATGGGCGTATCTACGTTGAGAAACTTGGACAAATGGGAATTTATCTCTATCGAAACGTTTTTTACAGTATACGCAAGTTACAATATGAGCCATCTTAATACTCCTTTCTTACAATATTATATAATAATTATACCAAAAAATAATAAAAAAATCAACCCAGGGCGTTTCCACCCTGGGTTATATTCTTAATACTGGCCTGCGAATTCTTCCTTCATCTCTTCGATGACAAGATGAATTAACTCAGCCTGCTCAACTGTAGCATCAGAAACTTTCTTACCCTTGCCGAAATACTTATCAACAATACGAGTAATCTTAGGTCCGTTAGTGGACACATTCTTCTGCATCAGTTTACCACCGATACTCTGGAACTCGCTCATAAGAGCTTCGTAATCAAATTCCTTAACTTCGGGAATAGACATACGTTCATTGGTAACAAACTGGTTATTGTGCTCTGCGGCTTCGCGGTCAATAGCCTTATTCAAAGCCTCAGTTAGATTCTCATAAGAGAAAGGAATCTCGCTATCAATATAAGCGAATCGGCTACCGCAACGAATACTATTATCACCAGTTCTCAGAGTCAGGACAACCTGATTGGAACCATCTCTCATAGTCTTTGTGTGAGCATAACCAATAATGTCGCTCATATTTTCAATAACTGCCAGAGCGGAACTCTGCATAGAGGAACCAATCTGAGTATATTCAGTACCAGTTTCGCTCTTAATAGTCTTTTCCTTGACGTGAGACAGGAAAACAACTGCATAGCCAAGCTGAGTTAGAGAACGGAAGGTTTCTTCAAACTCTTTCTTGTACTTAGCCCAACCATTATTGGTCCAGCCGCCATCACCGATATTTTCAATACCAAGCTGATTACATACATACTTCTGACAAGCATCAGCAGCAATATCAGCGGTATCAATGATAATACTCTGATAAACAGCCTTGACTTCTGGCTTCTTCAACTCACGAACAATCTGCTTCATTTCGCCCCAAGTGGTGACGTCCTGAATCATTGCGCCGGGTCGTGCGTTATAACCTCTCTCAAAAGCCAGAATCAAATGACCTGGCATACGGCTACCAAAGGTGGTCTTACCACACTTTGGAGGGCCGTAAAGGAAGGTAATGTATCCGGACAAATCTCTGCTAACCTTATGGGGTTGAATGCTTAATAGATTAATAGCCATATTACTTTACCTTACCCTTTCATTAGAAATTAAATGCGCTATTTGCGGGAACAGTTGCCTTTGCAGCAGGACCTGCGCCCTTAGATGCCTTATACTCGTCCTGTCTCTGCTTCATAGCAGCCAGAGCGACTTCACGATTTCTCAGAGCCTCGTTAACTTCAGCAGCAGTCAGAGTAGACTCATCATCCCACTCGTAAGTCTCCTGCTTAGCCCAAGTGATAACCCAGTCCTTGCGACTGTTCTTAACCTCACGGATAGAAGCATCACCGAACGCAGACTCTTCAACAATCTACTTCACAACAGTCTCGCTAACCTGACGACCACGAACCTCAGTCAGAATAGGATTAGTATTAGAAGCTTCCAAACCTTCAAAATAAGCGATTGCGTTGGGATGTAGGACACTGAATTCAACAGGCATCAAAGACTTACGGAAGTCAAAGATGGCACCCTTAACAATAGCCTTCTCAGGCAGATTCTTTTCGTCATCAGCATCAATATGACGAACATTAGTAATCAACATATCACACTTAAAAGTGTTACGGTCATTTTCCTTGACCAGACCATCGGTAACAACGTGGACAAAACCACCCTCGTTACGCTTTGCGCTGACAAGCTCTTCCTTGCCGCTACGGTCACTGAAGAATTCATTCAAACCAATAGCAGAATCAATTCTCAGCTTTGCTGCTTCATCCTTACTGGAATTCATAACAGCCTTAAAAGTACCATTAACAATGTTTTCCAGAGTGCCGAAAGTTGCGTTAGGCTTACCTGCGGCAGTATTAGCAGTTACATATGTAAAATGAACAGGGACGATATTCAGACAAGCATCATCGGTTGCAATCTTAACTTCGCCACTGATAAACTTAGTTCCAGGGTTCTTGGAATTAGGACCAGACTCCTTAATTTCCAAGGTATGTTCGTATAGATAACCCTCAATGTGAGTTTCATTCTTCATCTTCATCATAATAATTTGTTCTCCTTAATTAATCTTCAATCTTAATATTTTTGCCTTTTTCTGTAATAGAATAAATGACGGGGTCCTGACCAACCTTTTCAACAAAGCCATCAGTTACCAGCTTGCGCATCGCGCCAGATACAGCACGAGAACTAATAAACAGTCCTTCCGCAATATCCTTGGCTCTCAGCATTGGGTCAGAAGTATTTTCCTGCATCCACTTTAGAATCAGCTTACCATTATCAGTAAACATGGGCTTTTCTGCCTCAGTGGTTCCACAAAATGCTTCCCAATACAGACGAGCATCTTCATTCATTTCAAGAGGCTCTTCTTGACCCTTCATCAAAGCTTCTACATACTTAATAAATTCTTGCTTTTTACTCATAATTATATTTTTTAAACTCACTTTCTTGTTAACCTTTATGTAAATATTATACCAAAAATTTTAATTAAAATCAATTAATTCTATCATAAGTCCAAAATTGGTAGAGTAAACCATTATATACTTTAGTTTCACCCATATGAACAGGCTTCCATGTATTCCACATTTCAGGTTCATCTAAATCTGGGAAGTAGGTATCCACATTTTCATGGGATTTAAAAATTTTTGTCACATATACTCGGTCACAAAGAGGTAGTAGTTCTTTATAAATTTGACCTCCACCAATAATAAAAATATCTTTATCAATACCGTTATTTTCTCTGTATAAACCATCTTTTATCTTATTGGTTAGAAAATCTATACATTGTTCCA
>JAXJVZ010000210.1:0-5261 GCA_036308285.1 Agathobacter sp.
CTTAAGGCTTTAAAAGAAAAAATGGATTTATAAATACTGATATAAAGAAGATAATTCAGGGTAATTATCTTTTTTTATCGGTATTATTTAAAAAAACATTACAAAAATATTACTTTTTCGTTAAAGTGTCAGCTTGACAGTATAAGTTATTGTGTTTAAAATAATTTAAGTATTATGCTCAGAATGGGGTAGATTATGATAGATATTCATTGTCATATGTTATATGGCGTAGATGACGGGGCTAAGAGTCTCGAAGAGTCGGTTTTGATGCTTAAAGATGCGAAAAAACAAGGTGTGGATGAGATAATTCTTACTCCGCATTACAGACATGGAATGTTTCCATACAGAGTAGAGAAGATACTTGACCATTACAAAGTTCTCTGTAAAGAAGCAAAAAAGGTGGGAGTAAGATTACACCTTGGAACTGAATACCATGTAAATAGTAGAATCGTAGAGTATTTGGATAAGAAGAGGTGTATGCCGCTTGGACATACGAAGTATGTTCTTACAGAGTACGATTACGAAACTGATTATAACTATATATATAATATGAGCAGAGAGCTTATGGCGAATGGATATGTTCCTGTTGTGGCGCATGTGGAAAGATATAAATGCATGACACAGGATATTGGACATGCCGCAGAATTGAGAGAAATGGGAGCGATGATTCAGATTAATGCTGATTCAGTGTTAGGTTTGGATGGACGAGCTGCCAAGAAGTTCTGCAAAGAAATGCTTAATGCATCACTTGTTGACATAATTGCAAGTGATTCGCATGGAATAAAGAAGCGCTCAAGCCATATGGCAAAATGCTATAAATATATAACAAAGAAATATGACGAGGACTATGCAGAAGAGTTGATGAATCGCAATCCTGCAAGAATCGTTGCTGATAAATAATTTTACAAAAAGGAGAAAAACATGGAACGCCAGTTTGAAAACGATGAAGAAATTGAAATTGATTTAAAAGAACTCATTGGTGAGCTGTTAGGTAACTGGAAGATGATTCTGGCATCTACCATACTTGCGGCAATAATTGGTTTCGCTGTAAGTGAATTTTTGATTACTCCAAAGTATGAGTCAGTATCTCAGATGTATGTGTTTACTAAGAGTACATCAATTACAAGTCTTGCTGACTTGCAGACAGGTACAAATCTTACTAGTGATTACAAAGTAGTAGTTGCGGGAAGACCAGTTCTTGAGCAGGTTATTAATAATTTGGGACTTGACGAGACATATAGTTCTTTGGGACAAAAAATCAATGTTACTAATCCTGATGATTCACGTATTCTTCAGATTACAGTAACAGACGAGGATCCAGATCGCGCTAAGATTATTGCTGATGAGATGGCTGAGGTTGCTTCAGCGTTTATTTCAGAGAAGATGGATCAGAGTCCACCAACAATTATTCAGTATGGATATTCAGATGGAGCACCAGTTAGCCCTAATATCAAGAAGAATACTGTTATCGGTGCTATGCTTGGATTCTTACTTGCAGCAGCTCTTGTTGTTATTTCATACCTTCTTAATGATAGCATTATGAGTGCAGAAGATGTTGAGAAGAAACTTGGACTTAACGTACTCGGAACGCTTCCGCTTGAAGAGGTTGAGGACGACGGAGAGAGAACACCTAAGAAAAAGAGCCGTAAGTTAGTAAAGAGAAATAATTAGTGGGTGTAAGGAGGAAGAAAGATGCAGTCAGTATCATTTGGGCAGTTAAAGAAACAAAGTTATACTATGAAAGAATCACTCCGTGCACTTAAAACTAATCTTCAGTTTTGCGGAGATGATATAAAGACTATTTTGATTACAAGCTCGGTTCCTGATGAGGGAAAGAGTACAGTTTCCATGGATCTTGCAAGATCTCTTACAGAGTCTGGAAAGAGAGTTCTTATCATCGATACAGATATGAGAAAATCAGTACTTGTAGGTCGTTTAAGAGCTAATTCTGAAAGTGGAGAGATTTTAGGACTTTCACATTATTTGTCAGGACAGAAGAAACTTGATGAGATTTTATATGCGACAGATGTTCCTAAGCTTTTTATGGTTTTTGCGGGACCTACTGTTCCTAATCCAACGGAGATTCTTGAGAAGAAATATTTTGAGGAATTAATCCAGTTCGGCAGAGAACATTTTGATTATGTTCTTATAGACTGTGCACCAATCGGAGCTGCGATTGATGCGGCTGTTATTGCTAAGCAATGTGATGGTGCTATCTTGGTAGTGGCACAGGGAATGGCTGGTGCAAGATTTATTAACAGTGTTACGAAGCAGCTTGAGGTTTCTGGTGTCAGAATGCTTGGTGCCGTTCTTAACAAGGTTAAGATGAAGAAAAAAGGATATGGCTATGGCTATGGATATGGCTATGGAAAATATTACGGAAGCTATTACGGAACATATTATGGTCACGACGAGGATAAGAGGGATTAATAATGTCTAAGAATGTTAGTAATAATGATAAGGAAAACAACAAGGCGGTTCTTGTGGGTTTTCTGGTGATATTGATAGTTGTTTTAGCTGTTTGTGCAGGCCTTATTATTAAAAAACAACTTTCAAACAATGATGATAACAATACCACAAAGAAAGATTATACAGAGGCTACAGAAAAAGTTACCACAATAGATAAGGAAGCTGTGCCAGAGAAAACAGATGAAATACAACATAAGACAGGAACGGAGACAATTGCTTTATTCGGAGTTGATAGTAGAAGCAATGGAACTGGTAAGGGTACTCGTTCTGATTCGTTGATGGTTGCTTATGTTGATCATGATAACGAGACAGTAAAAGTTGCTTCTATATATAGAGATACAATGGTCCATATTGAAGGTCATGGATACGAAAAGATAACCCATGCTCATTCATATGGCGGTGCTGAGCTTGCGGTATCCACTTTAAATGAGAATTTTGATTTAGATATTACACATTATCTTACAGTTAACTTTAACAGTGTTGCTGATTTGATTGATGATATGGGCGGAGTTGATCAGGATATTGATTCGGCAGAGGTTCAGTATATTAACGGATATATCGATGAGGTTAACAGAGTTCGAGGTACATCTTCTCCTCATATAACATCAGCAGGAAATTATCTTTTAGACGGAACTCAGGCAGTTGCATATTCTAGAATAAGATATACAGCTGGTGGTGATTACAAGAGAACTGAGAGACAGAGAACAATTTTGTTTAAGGTTTTCCAGACTGCTAAAACTCTTTCGACAACTCAGAAGATTGAATTGATGAATAAAATGATGGGAGAAATTAATACTGATTACCCATCGGACGAAATGCTTGTGCTTTTGCATTATTTATCACAATATAAGATAGAAGCAATGGATGCTTTCCCGAAGGTGTTCTATGGAGGGCTTGTTGGAAAAGCATGGGTAGAGGTTCCTATTACTTTGATAGATATGAATGCAGCGATGCATGAATTCTTATATAATGAAACAGATTATCAACCAAGTGCTGCTGTAACTGAATATAATTCAGTTCTTCAGGGCAAGGCTAGTTCGGCGAATAATGACCTTAGTGGTTATACTTATGAATTAGATGATTTGGAACAGTAGAGATAGGAAGAAATATGCAAAAGAGAAATATGACCCTTCTGTTAGGTGCTGAGAGTATTGTTCTTATAATAGTTCTTGTTATTTGTCTTGTTCATCCTGCAACGAAAGTTAAGAAGCAGGATACTGGAAGGCAGATCGTAGAAGAAAATATGGTTCCAACAACTGAAAAGACTGATGTTGGGAATGAGATTATAAAAGAGGAAGCCTATACAGAAACAAGAGAAACATTTTCGGAGAGTGTTGAGGCTAAGCTTTCGGAAATGTCTGTAGAAGAAAAGGTTGCACAATTGTTTTTGGTAACACCTGAACAATTGACTGGTGTTGGACAGGTTGTTCAATCGGGAAACACAACGAAAAATGCAATTAATGAGCATCCTGTTGCAGGTTTTATTTATTCAACTCCAAACTTTTATGGAATGGAACAGGTCCAGTTAATGCTTTCGAAAGTTCAGGAGTTCAGCCAGGAAAGAATTGGATTGCCAATGTATATAGCAGTTGCAGAGGAGGGCGGTGCCAATAACTCTCCACTTGCTTCAACGGTTGCATACAATATTACTCTAAGCGCTAAGGAATTAGGCGATGCGGGGGATGCTCAAAAAGTGATTGAAGAAAGAAACAATAGAGCTGAATATCTTAATGCTGAAGGTTTTAATATGATTCTTGGTCCAGTGGCGGATTTGACAGATGAGGCAGCAACGCTTGGTGACAGAACATACAGTTCAGATGCTTCTGTGGTTGCGGAAATGATTGCGGCAGATGTTGCTACAACACAGAATGCAGGAATAATTACAGCTGTTGAATACTTCCCATTTTATAGTGGGAATAATGATGCAACTCTTGATGAGCTTAATAATGGATGTCTTCTTCCTTATGCAAAAGCAATTGAGAATGGTGCAAAATGTATAACAGTTGCTCATAGTACTGCGGTAGCGATTACTGGAACGGCAGAAATTCCTTGTTCGATGTCGGAAGGAACAGCGGCGTTGCTTAGAGGTAAGATGGGATACAAAGGTGTTCTTATGACAGATTCTTTGTCGGATGAAAGAATAACGAATTCTTACAGCTCTGGAGATGCTGCGGTAAAAGCGATTCAGGCTGGAATGGACCTTTTAAATAATCCGGCAGATTTTAACGAGGCATATACATCAGTGCTTAATGCGGTAAATGATGGAACAATCAGTTCTGACAGACTGGATAATGCTGTTGGAAGAATTTTATCAAATAAGATATAGAAGAAGTAATGCTACAGCTGGGAACAGCTGTAGCATTTTTGATATATAGGAAATTTTTTATGCCATATAATAAAATGATTAGCAGGATGCTACCAATACTTCTGTGGGGGCGAGGTATGAATTTCTGTCTGAAATAATATACAAAAATAAATTTAAAAATTTGTTAAAAAATACTTGCAATATATAAAGAGAGCATGTATAATAACAACTGCTGTGGCATGATAGCTATGAAGCGTGAGGTTGCTACCGAAATGGTAGGTTTTCCGTGGAGCGAATGTCAAGTTAGGAAACTGACGGCAAGTCACTGTACAAAACATATGGTCTACAGTAAGTAGAAACAACGTGTGAAAGTTTTAGGACACACACGGAGAAGTGTACAGTCACCGCTTGTCGTACTGAAATTTTTTAAGTGCGAAAAGGAGGCGACTTTTTTTATGGCAAGTCAAGTAATGAGAATCACTCTCAA
>JAXJVZ010000211.1:0-2206 GCA_036308285.1 Agathobacter sp.
ACATCAAATGTAACACCATTTATCTCACATTTTCCTGCCGGTCTTAAATCAGTTGATACTATACCGATTTGCCCTATCAGATAACTCATATCTGATGCACTCAGATAATTGTCGACCGGCTCCACTTTTTCCTGTAATTTGATTGGTGATTTATCTCTTCCTGCGTGGAAAAACAACACCACACAGGTCATCATCACTGCAATTACCACAACAATAATAATAGCAAGGGTCAGTCCCTCTTCCACGCTCTTAGCTGCCAGCATTGTTCCGATAATCAGACAAATTCCACCGGATATTCCTGGTGCCCCAAAGCCGGGCAATAGCATTTCAATGAATACCAGTATTAATCCTAAAACCAATAGTATAATACCTATGGTTACGAGAGTACTCATTGCCCTTCACCTCCCTTTTTTTCAAATTTTATGACAAATTTGGTTTCCTGTTCATTCGACTGAAACATAATTGTTCCATCATGCTCTTTGACAACCTTTTCAACAATCGCAAGACCTATTCCATGCCCTTCCTCATCCTTGGAAGTAATTCCATACTTAAAAATGTTTTTCTGCATTTCTATTGGAATCATTGGACCATTATTTGATATCTCAAAAATGTACTTCTCTTTATCTTCTGTGATATCAACTATGACTGATTTTTTACTGCAGCTTTCATCGCCACATAAGGCAGTCACTGCATTGTCAATAATATTGGAAAGAACCTTACATAATTCCCAGTCCTGAATTGATAAATATTTCAAATCTGATTTAATCTGTAAATACATATCAATTCCTTTGCTCTCTGCCTCCCCCGCCTTAGCTGACAAAAGTGCATTTACTGCTGGCTTCGAAGTTTTTAAAGCTTTACCTGTTTTCTGTATATCCAGATACACTGGTTCTAAATACTCCTTCAGGTTGTCATATTCTTCAAGCTCAATCATGCTGATTACCACCTGAAGATGATTCATGTAATCATGTCTTTGTGACCTGAGTGTCCGATTTAGATTCTCCATGTTTCGATAGCTTAGCAACAGGGTGTCGTATTCTTTCCGTAGTGTCCCAATATAATGAAAAAGGCCTATAACACATATACCAAGCACTACTACGACCGCCAGACAAAAAACAAGACTGATTTTCATATACTGCCTCCCAAATTTGTTATGAGCTTATTATATCCTTTTATTATCTTGTAGGAACTTAAAATTGCTGAAATATACATTTTTTTCATTAAAATGTCGAATTTTAAACAGGGGAATTACAAAAATATAATTGACTAGTATCAACTTTTTGACTAATATAAAATTAGACTTAAGATTAGTCGGAGGAGGAGTATAAAATGGCATATATACAAAGAGCTATTACACCTATACTGAAAAAAAGGATTTCTACAACCAAGTGTACTCTTATAACCGGGGCAAGACAAGTTGGTAAATCAACTCTAATAAAGCATGAATTTCCAGAGTACAACAGGGTAAATTTTGACGATAAACTTACAAGACTTCAAGCAAAAGAAGAACCAAAATTATTCTTTCTTAATAATCCTTGTCCATTATTTATTGACGAAGTTCAGAAAGAAAACAGTATTTTGGAGGATATTAAACTTAAAGTTGATGAATCTGACGAACGCGGTATGTTTATCCTATCCGGCTCTCAAAAGCTTGAGCTAATGAAAGGAATGAGTGAATCTCTTGCTGGAAGAGTATCTATTACAGAGCTTTCCGGACTTTCTCTGCGCGAGATTCATGGCGTAGAATTCAACCAGCATTTTGTTCCCACAGATGACTACATTAATGAACGTGAAAAAGAAATAAAACTATATAACAACCTGTGGGAAATCATACACAAGGGTTCCTACCCTGAATTATATGATATTGACAGAGACTGGCAGGAATATTATTCTTCCTATGTCTCAACATATATTGAAAGAGATATAAATGAGCTGATTTCTGCTGACAGCATCACATTCACTAAATTTCTTACAGTTGTGGCCGCAAGAACCGGTGAGATACTCAACTATACCAATATTGCAAGCGAAGTTGGAGTTAGCGAACCCACAATCAAGAATTGGATTTCCATTCTTGAGAGAACTGGCATTGTTTATTTATTGCAGCCTTATAGTGCGAGTGCATTAAACAGAGCCATCAAAACTCCCAAAATATATTTTAGAGATACCGGACTTGCATGCTATCTCACTAGATGGCTAACTGCTGATG
>JAXJVZ010000212.1:0-3330 GCA_036308285.1 Agathobacter sp.
ATCCGGGGAATACAGAAAACACCTACCGCTCGGATATGGAAGAGTATATTGACAAGAAAATTAAAGCATACACTCATCTTTATTTTGAACAGACTGTTGATTATGTAATCTTTATGAATGACAACGGAATGGAATTAATTCAGCGGCTAGAGAAGGATAAGGAAGAAAATAATTTAATTAAAGCGGATAAATTATACAAATATCTTGAAAAACTCCAGCGTAAATCCTTGTCAGATATTTCTGAAGTATTAAGTCTTCCGGATGATTCAGATTCACTTCTCATTCCAACAATATGTCTTTTTAAAGCCTTTATTTCAAATTTACAGCCTAAAGACGTATGGATTGCAGGAGTAAATATCAATGATGGAATAGCTTATGATTATGCACAAAAAAATAAGCTTATCAGAATGTCACATAACTTTGATGATGATGTAATATCAGCCGCAAAAAAACTATCAGAACGTTTTTGCAGTTATTCACTTCATATAGAAGCATTAACTGGATTATCAATTCAGATATTTGATGCTCTGAAAAAGGTTCACGGCCTTGGAAGCAGGGAAAGACTTCTTCTTGAGACCGCAACTATTTTGCATGACTGTGGTAAATTCATCAGCCTCGAAAATGATGCCATGTGTGCATATAACATAATAAAGTCATCTGAGATAATTGGTTTAGTCCAGTCCGAACGTGAAATTGTAGCCAGAACCGTCTTATATAATTCATATAAGCTTGATAATTATGAAGATGTATCAGATGTTCTTGGCATGAAAGAATATGTTATCAGTGCAAAGCTTGCTGCAATTCTTAGAGTTGCAAATGCATTAGACCAGAGCCATAAACAGAAGTTTACCAATATTAAGTTTACTTTAAAAGACAAGCAGCTTATCATACATCTTGAAACCTTTGATGATATATCATTGGAGAAAAGACTATTCGAAGAAAAGACTGCATTTTTTGAAGAAATCTTCAGTATAAAACCAATAATAAAATCAAAGAAAATATATAATCTGGGGGGTAATTAATGGAATCAAAGATAAACTACAATGATTCTTCATTTTATGAAAATAGAGAATTAAGCTGGATAAAATTTGATCACCGTGTTTTAGAAGAGGCAAGAGATAAGACTATTCCATTATTAGAAAGAATGAAGTTTTTAAGTATCACTTCATCCAATTTAGATGAGTTTTTCATGGTACGAGTTGCTTCACTAAAAGACATGGTTCATGCAAACTACAAGAAGAAAGACATTGCCGGTATGACGCCGTCAGAACAGCTTTCTGCAATCAGTGCTGCAACAAAGGAGCTGGTAGAAACCCAATACAATACTTATAATCGTTCTTTAATTCCCTTACTAAACAAAGAAGGAATATATATAATAGGAAAACACGAAGAGCTT
The DNA here is from genome assembly GCA_036308285.1 of Agathobacter sp. Lineage (GTDB taxonomy): Bacteria > Bacillota > Clostridia > Lachnospirales > Lachnospiraceae > Roseburia. The sequence goes on from JAXJVZ010000212.1 coordinate 1,397, forward strand.
ACTAAAGAGCAGGCAGCTTTTGTAGATAAATATTTCCTTGAGAATGTTTATCCGGTTTTAACCCCAATGGCTGTAGATGCATCACGACCATTTCCTTTAATCAGGAACAAAACCTTAAATATTGCAGCTTTACTAACTAACAAAAAAGCAAAGGATGAAACAGTTTTTGCAACCGTTCAGGTTCCCGGTGTACTGTCACGACTGATTCAGATTCAGGGAAAAGAAGGCTGTACAACTTTCATTTTGCTGGAACAGATTATAGAGAGAAATATTGATAAATTATTCTCTAACTATAAGGTTTTATGTGCATATCCATATAGAATTATGAGAAATGCAGATTTAACCATTGATGAAGATGAAGCATCAGACTTATTAAAAGAAATTCAGAATAAGCTTAAGATGCGTCAATGGGGAGAGGTAATAAGACTCGAGGTTGAGGATGGAATCGACAAAAAACTGCTCAAATTCCTAAAGAGTGAATTTAAAGTTTCGGATGATGATGTATTTAAGATTTCAGGACCTGTTGACTTAACTGTATTTATGAAACTATTTGGTATTGAAGGGTACGATCATCTTAGATATGTCCAGCCAACTCCACAAAAGGTTCCGGAGATTGAAGCATGCGATAATATTTTTAAAGCAATACGAAATGGTGATATTTTCTTACATCATCCTTATCAGACCTTTGATCCGGTTGTTGACTTTATCAGACAGGCTTCAATTGATCCTGATGTATTAGCAATCAAACAAACTTTATACCGTGTCAGTGGTAATTCACCGATTATCAGTTCGCTTGCACAGGCCGCTGAGAACGGCAAACAGGTAACTGTTCTTGTGGAATTAAAAGCTCGTTTTGACGAGGAAAACAACATTGTCTGGGCCAAAAAGCTTGAACAGGCCGGCTGTCATGTAATATATGGTCTGGTTGGGTTAAAAACACACAGTAAAATAGCCCTGGTAGTAAGAAGAGAAGATGAAGGTATAAGAAGATATGTACATCTTGGAACTGGTAATTACAATGATTCTACTGCCAAATTATATACAGACTGCGGAATTTTTACCTGCAAAGAAGCAATTGGTGAAGATGCAACAGCTGTGTTTAATATGCTTTCGGGTTACTCAGAACCTTTATCATGGAATAACCTTATACTTGCACCATACTGGCTAAGAGAACGCTTTTTATTCTTAATTAAAAGAGAAATCGAACATGCCAAAAAAGGACATGAAGCAAGAATTATTGCAAAAATGAATTCCCTTTGTGACCCTGAGATTATCGCTACCTTATATGAAGCCTCAGCCTGTGGCGTAAAGATTGATTTAATTGTCCGAGGAATTTGCTGTTTAAAAGTACAAATTCCTGGTGTGAGTGAAAATATTACAGTCCGCTCAATCGTTGGTAACTTTCTTGAACACAGCAGAATTTTCTATTTTGCAAATGGCGGAAATGATGAGATATACATGGGAAGTGCAGACTGGATGCCACGAAATCTTGATAAGCGTGTTGAAATAATTTTTCCTGTATTAGATGACAAATTAAAGGATAAAGCTTATCATATATTAGAACTTGAACTTGCAGATAACGTTAAGTCGAGAATAATGGATGAGAATGGAAATTATGTCCGAATTGACAAACGTGGTAAAGAAGTTGTTAATTCCCAGTTAATCTTTTGTGAGGAAGCCAAAAAATACTCTCCAAAAGAAGAGATAACAGATAATGGAAGAGTTTTTATTCCTGCTGAATCCATGTGATTTTATTGTAAATAAAAATATAAAACTTTTAACAATTTATATTGACGTATAAGAATTTGTATGCTAATATACATGAGTATGCCGCACAGTTAGGTTTAAGACTATTATTTATAGCACCAAAACTGGCGAGTAATGATAAAATAGGAGGTGCCATATGTACGCAATTATAGCAACAGGTGGTAAGC
>JAXJVZ010000213.1:0-4402 GCA_036308285.1 Agathobacter sp.
ACAGAGACTTACATCTGATCCAGGTGATATTATCATCTACCTTGGAGGACGTACAGGACGTGATGGTATCGGTGGAGCTACAGGTTCTTCTAAGGCTCACAATACAGAGTCTACAGCAGTTTGTGGTGCTGAGGTTCAGAAGGGTAACGCTCCAACAGAGAGAAAGATTCAGAGATTATTCCGTCGTGAAGAAGTTACATGCCTTGTCAAAAAATGTAACGACTTTGGTGCCGGCGGTGTATCAGTAGCAATCGGAGAGCTTGCAGATGGACTTCGCGTTCAGCTTGACAAGGTTCCAAAGAAATATGCTGGTCTTGACGGAACAGAGCTTGCTATTTCAGAGTCTCAGGAGAGAATGGCAGTTGTTGTTGATCCTAAGGATGTTGACCAGTTCATGGCATATGCTAAGGAAGAGAACTTAGAGGCAATCGAGGTTGCAGTTGTAACTGAAGAGCCAAGACTTGTTCTTGAGTGGAGAGGAAAAGAAATCGTAAATCTTTCACGTGCATTCCTTGATACAAACGGAGCACATCAGGAGACAGATGTTGCGGTAGATATGCCAAGCGAGAAAGATAACTACTTAGCAAAGATCAGTACTCCGGCAGTAGCAGAAAAGCTTGAAGCTGGGGATATGAAGGGCGCATGGCTTGCAGAACTTGCAGACCTTAATGTTTGTTCGCAGAAGGGACTTGTTGAAATGTTCGACGGTTCAATCGGAGCAGGATCTGTATACATGCCATACGGTGGAAGATATCAGCTTACAGAGACACAGTCAATGGTTGCTAAGCTTCCTGTACTTAAAGGAAAATGCGATACAGTTACAATGATGTCTTATGGATTTGATCCATACCTTTCATCATGGAGCCCATACCACGGAGCTGTTTACGCAGTGCTTGAGTCATTATCAAGAATAGTAACAGCAGGTGGAGATTATAAGAAAATCAGATTTACTTTCCAGGAGTACTTCCGCAGAATGAGCGAGGACCCAAGAAGATGGAGCCAGCCATTTGCAGCATTACTCGGAGCATATAGTGCACAGATTGGATTCGGACTTCCTTCAATCGGTGGTAAGGATTCAATGTCAGGAACATTTAATGAAATCGATGTTCCACCAACACTTGTATCATTTGCAGTTGATGTAGCAAAGGAGAAGGATGTAATCACTCCAGAGCTCAAGACAGTTGGAAATCAGCTTGTACTCTTTACAATTGCAAAGGATGAGTATGATCTCCCTGTATACGAGAAGGTTATGAAATTATACGATGCTATCCATGAAATGATTCAAAAAGGTGCTATTGTGTCTGCATACGCACTTGATGCTAAGGGTCTTGCAGCAGCAGTTTCCAAGATGGCATTTGGTAACAAGCTCGGTGTTACAATCGAGGAGGATGTTACAAGTGATACATTATTTGCACCTGGATTTGGTAACATCCTTGCTGAAATTCCAGTTGATAAGCTTTCAGTTGTAAGAGAAATTCTAGATGCGGCAGGCTTTACTGATGACGCAACAGTTGTTGGTATGGTTAATGATACTAAGACAATTGAGTGCGACGAGATGGTTCTTCCAATTGATGAAGCAATTGCAGCATGGACAGGAAAGCTTGAGGGAGTATTCCATACAAGAAGTCATGAGGATACTTCAGATGTTAAGACTGATGTATTCGATACAAAGAATATTTATGTATGTAAGAACAAGGTTGCAAAGCCTACAGTATTCATTCCTGTATTCCCGGGAACAAACTGTGAGTACGACAGTGCAAGAGCATTTGAGCGTGCCGGAGCTGACACAATCGTTAAGGTATTTAAGAACCTTACAGCAGAGGACATCCGTGATTCAGTAGATGAGTTCGTTAAGGCAATCGACCAGTCACAGATTATCATGTTCCCAGGTGGATTCTCAGCAGGTGACGAACCGGAAGGATCAGCTAAGTTCTTTGCAACAGCATTTAGAAATGCTAAGATGACAGAGGCTGTTAACAAGCTTCTCAATGAGAGAGATGGTCTTGCTCTTGGTATTTGTAACGGATTCCAGGCACTTATAAAGCTTGGTCTTGTACCATACGGTGAGATTCGTCAGCAGGATGAGACATCACCTACTCTTACATACAACACAATCAACCGTCACATCTCTAAGATGGTTTATACAAAGGTTGTTACAAACAAGAGCCCATGGCTTGCCGGAGCTGAGCTTGGTAAGACATACTGTAACCCTGCATCACACGGTGAGGGACGTTTTGTTGCTCCACAGGAATGGCTTGATAAGTTATTCGCAAATGGACAGGTTGCGACACAGTATGTAAATGAAGCCGGACAGCCAACAATGGATGAGGAGTGGAATGTCAACGGTTCATACATGGCTATCGAGGGTATCACATCCCCAGATGGACGTGTTCTTGGTAAGATGGCTCATTCAGAGCGTCGCGGAGAAAGCGTTGCAATCAACATCTACGGTGAGCAGGATATGAAGATATTCGAGTCAGGTGTTAAATATTTTAAGTAAAAAGTAAATATTCGAAACTCCTATGAGTCAGAAGAACTTATACGTCATGCTTGCATGTAAGTAGAAGTTATTCTGATTCATATGGTGACTCGAATAGAGTCACCGCCCCAGATATGAGCAAAATTAGCTGCAAAGCAGCGGTAAAGCACGATTTATCGTGCGGTTTTGCGAATGTATGGGGAGTTTTGAATGTGTATAGAATAAGAAAACGAGGTCGACAAAATGGGCGGATTTTTTGGAGTCGCATCACAGCAGGACTGTGTATTTGATTTATTTTTCGGTGTAGATTATCATTCACATCTTGGAACAAGACGAGGTGGAATGGCGGTATATGGAGAGAACGGATTTGACAGAGCTATCCACAATATTGAGAACTCTCCATTCAGAACAAAATTCGACAAAGATGTGCAGGAAATGAAGGGCTATTATGGAATTGGCTGTATCTCGGATTATGAGCCACAGCCACTCATAATCCGTTCTCACCACGGAACATATGCAATTACTACTGTCGGTAAAATCAACAATACGGATGAACTTTTACAGTTCCTTTTTGATAAGGGATATGGACATTTCCAGGAGATGAGTACAGGAGAAATAAATGCAACAGAAATCGTTGCAGCACTTATCAACTGTGAGGCAAATCTTATTGACGGAATTAAGAAGGCAATGGAAGCAATAGAAGGTTCTATGTCTATCATGATTCTTAATCAGGCAGGCGTTTATGTGGCAAGAGATAAGATGGGAAGAACACCTATCGTTATTGGTAAAAAGGAAGATGGCTTCTGCGCTTCATTCGAGAATTTTGCATACAAGAATCTTGGATACAATGATTACAAAGAGTTAGGACCTGGTGAGGTTTGTGTACTTACTGAGAAGAACTGTGTCACATTGGTAGACCCAGGCAAGGAGATGAAAATCTGTACTTTCCTCTGGGTATACTATGGATATCCGGCAAGCTCATATGAAGGCATAAGTGTTGAGCAGATGAGATATAACTGCGGACAGAAAATGGCTGAAAGAGACAACGTTAAGCCGGATGTTGTAGCAGGAGTGCCAGATTCGGGTACAGCACATGCTGTTGGATATGCTAACCAGTCTGGAATTCCATTCTCCAGACCATTTATCAAATATACACCAACATGGCCTAGATCATTCATGCCTACGATGCAGAGCAAGCGTAACCTTATCGCAAAGATGAAGCTTCTCGCAGTAGATGATTTAATCAAAGATAAAAGCCTTCTTCTTATCGATGACTCAATCGTAAGAGGAACACAGCTTAGAGAGACAACTGAATTCTTATATGATAGCGGAGCAAAAGAGGTTCACATCAGACCTGCATGTCCACCACTATTATATGGATGCAAGTATCTTAATTTCTCCAGATCATCATCAGAGATGGATCTTATTACAAGACGTGTAATAGAGCGACTTGAGAATGGCAATGTTACAGATGAGATTCTTTCAGAGTATGCTGATCCTAATTCAGAGAAGTATGATGCAATGGTTGAGGAGATTCGTAAAGAATTAAATTTCACATCACTTAGATTTAATCGTTTAGATGATATGTTAGATGCAACTGGGCTTGACAGATGCAAATTATGTACATATTGCTGGGACGGCAAAGAATAGACCAGTGGGGACGGGGAAAAGTGGCTTTTTAGCAAAGTTGCCACGCATTCCGCGCAAATAATGCCAAGGTGTTATTGAATAATAAAAAACAGAAAAAGACTGCAACTATCAATCGCAAATAGTGATTTAGTTGCAGTCTTTTTATCTCTAGTACAACTGTTTTTAATTAACTAGACTTTATGCTTGCCTATTTTCATGATAGCACTGCTCAAAAATCCTCAGCGTAGCCCGCTACGCCTACGTTTTTTGAGTAGCACTCTCATAAAAATATTC
>JAXJVZ010000214.1:0-3335 GCA_036308285.1 Agathobacter sp.
CCACAGAACCATCTACCAGAAAAACCTCAGCCTCAACCGTAGGATTTCCTCTTGAATCTAACACCTCACGGCCAATAACTTTTTCAATCTCCAAATAATTCATAACTTTCGTCTCCTTCCATACCTGCCAACTAAATAAAAAAAACAAATCTATAACAAGTATTAACCAAAGTTATTATTCCAAGCTCATAATTTTTTATGCCTTAATAAATATATATGTATAAAATTTCTTATAAATTTTTCACATAATAAAAGTAAATTATAATTATTGGTAACTATGTTAATCTATGAGAAGATGCCATCTTCGTGGTGACTGACCTTCGTGCATACCGTGGGTGCCTCAGAAAGTACAGGAGACTCATAACGCTATAGACTGATATGCGCTTGCGTTTTGGGAAGCAATCGTGCAGTCGTTAATGATGAAATATAAAAAAAGCATGGTTGGTCCATGCTTTTTTATATTTCATTATTTATTATAATTCTTAGGCTCTTTATTAATCATTCGAAGAATCATATCTACAGACCCCTGAATACCATAACTTGCACTATTAATGCAAAGATCGTAGTTAGAAGCCTTACCCCATTTTCTACCAGTATAGAAGAGGTAAGTCTTAAGATGTCTCATATCTTCCGTCTCAACGAACTTCTTAGCCTGCTTCTGGGTAAGCTTGTTCTCATTTATTTCCATAATTCTCTTAATACGTCTCTTCTCAGGAGCAGTAATAAAGATACTGATATGTGGAATATGATTATTTGTAAGAACCGCATCAGCAAAACGACCCATAACAATAAAGTCCTCATGCTTAGCTTTATCTACTAAAAATTTACTTGTCTCAAAGAAAGTAACATCCTCTGCTGTAAGACCATGATATTTTGCGAAATCCTTAATTCTTCTTTTTAATGATCTCTTGTATTTATGACCCGTTGTGTTAGCAAGAGCTGCTTCTTCTCCTTCCCTCTGTTTAAAAACTTCGTTCATAACAGATACATCATAGAAATTCATTCTAAGCTTATCTGCAAGTGTAAATCCTATTTCATTTCCACCACATCCACAAGTACGACCTATACAGATAATAAGATGATCGTCCTCTTTAAAACGCTGATGAAGGTTTAACATATTAAGGTCGGCAATCTTAGGATACAAAATATCTCCATTGGCAAAACTTGTAGGAAGTGCCATTGTATCTTCTAAGATTTTATCGTACTTAATCATGATTTCATGACGCTTTTTCTTATCTGGAATTGTACGCGCCATGTTACTGATGAGGGCAAGTTCACTTCTAAGAGTAGAGCCCTGTGTTCTGGAATGAAGTGATTCCATAATGCTGCGAACACTTCGTTCTCTATCATTATTAAAAATACGACCAAGCGATGACCCTAATGTTTCATATACTTCAAAATCTAAATCATATATTCTCTCCGCAAGTTCACGGATCTGTTTATCATTAAATTCCATGTCTGCCCCTCCTTATAAAAAGAATATAATCATATCAACGATGAATACAGGAACAAGGAATCTGATTGACCACCAGATATAACCAAAGAAGGATGGCATCTTAATACCGTTCTCATCAGAGATTGATTTAACCATAAAGTTTGGAGCGTTACCAATATATGTGTTTGCACCCATAAATACAGCACCTGTTGAAATTGCCATAAGCATTTTTACCGGAACCATACCAAGTGCTGTCGAAACTCCTGTTGTAAAGTTCATAGCACCTGCTGTTGTAAGGAATACAAGGTATGTTGGTGTATTATCAAGGAAGCTTGACAGTGCACCTGTTACCCAGAACATCTGGAATGGCTCTGTAAGTCCAAGGCTTGCACCTGCACTCTTTAAAATCATAAGAGCTGGCTGCATTGTGATAAAAATTCCAATAAAGAGTACTGCTACCTCTTCAATGGCACCCCATGTAAAGTGGTTCTCCGTACGAATTTTTGCATTTGTTGTCTTAAATGACAAAAATGCTGAAACAAGGATAATTACAATTTCAATAATTGCCGGAAGTGTAAGTCTTACTTCTCCAAAAATCGTAATTCCAAGCACCTCTCCTGCGCCATCAACAAGCACTGTAGGAAGAATACCACTTAAAATAACTGCTGCAACTATCATTGCAATGAAAATAAGATTGTGAAGTCCCTTAATTCTTATAAGCGGCTCTCCTTCCTGGTATTCAGGAATAAGACCAGCTGATATATCCTTCTGATATGCCTTCATATCAAGTTTATAGAATACATACAGCAGAATAATCATATTTATAATTAATATAGGGAAAAGTCTAAGGCTCCAGAAGAATGGAACACCTCTGGAAAATCCCATTAAAAGTGGCGGGTCACCAATCGGTGTAAGACATCCACCTATATTAGAAATGAGAAAAATAAAGAACACCATTATATGTGTTTTATTTTTTCTCCATGAGTTCATCTGAATAATCGGACGAACAAGTAACATACTTGAACCAGTTGTTCCAAGCCAGCTTGAAAGCAAGGTTCCGATTGTTAGTAATAATACGTTCACTCGCGGGTTACCTGCAAGGTTACCCTCTAACTTAATATTACCAGCAACACAGAATAATCCAAATAAAAGAACAATAAATGTCAGGTAATCATTGATTATACATTCAAGTACAATCTCGGTCGCCTCTGATGGTCCAAACTTGACCGCAAAAGGTATGATAAATAATAAGGACCACAAAATAACTGCATACAGTCTGTTCTTCTCCCACCATTCAGGTTTTACCAATGGCAAAACTGCTATACAAAGTAGTAAACCTGCAAATGGTATACATAGCCACAATGGTATGTTTGACATTTTTTTCACCTCAATTTACTATATTCTTTAGTCTTCTAGCACTAGACCTTTTTACTCCGTCATTTTACTACTATGTATATATTTTTCAACCTTTATAAATAATTTTGTAAATTTATGACATTTTTTTGTTTTTTTTATAGCTTTTTTATAAATTTTTTATACTAATTTACAATACATTTCCCTCAAAATTTTCTTTTCCAGCCTTGATACAGCCACTTGATTCATTCCCATTTTTTCAGCTGTCTGCATCTGTGTAAGGTTATCCATGTAGCGATATCTTATAAGCGCACTCTGTTTTTCGTCGAGCTCTTCTAAAAGTTTATCGACTGTAAGGCGACTTATTAGTTCATTCTGCGGATTTCTTTTATCCTCAATCTTATCATAAAGCAACATGTCTTCTCCCATTGGTTTATAAATTGATTCTACTCCTTTATAGGCATCAATGGACATGATTATCTCTTCCCTTTTCAGACCTGTTAGTTCCTCCAGTCTTCCAATCGACAGTTCTTCGCCTTCATTAATA
>JAXJVZ010000215.1:0-2133 GCA_036308285.1 Agathobacter sp.
ATGAGAAGGAGCATGTGAATTATTTTGTCCTTAAGGATGAATGTCCGGCACGTGGGAAAACTAAGGTAAAGGTGAGCAAGTGGCTTAGTCAGGAGAATATTAAGGATTATCAGAATTATCTTGTAGACTGGCATAATCTGACCAAGGCAATGAGACAGGAGATGTTATCGTCAGAGGATGAGGCGTATAAGCAGCAGACGACCATGCTCTTTTTGCAACTGTTTTTTATGAAACCATATGAAAGTGGCGATTTCTACAAAGAGTTTTATTCGAGAAGGGATATGATTATTTGATGGAGCTGCGGAAAATTCTGTATCAGAAATGTCAGGATAAAACCATAAAAAGCGCAACTGATTTCTTAAAAAGGCAGCTTATAAACGAAAAGTTAAAGGTTGATGAGGTACTGTGGATAGTATCAACTGATGCAGAGATTGAAGTGGCAAGGAAATATAATGTAGCGACAATCGGGTATATAGACAAAGAGATAGCAGGACAGTCATTATGGGGAACAGAGTATCTTGTTGAGAAGCTTTCGGATATCGATGAGGATTATGCGGATAAAGTGTATAGAAGACATCACAGACTTCCATGGATTATTGCGCAGACGGACAGATGTATTATAAGGGAGTTTCAGATGTCAGATCTGGATGCTTTGTTTGAACTTTATGCAAAGCCTGGAATTACTGAATATGTTGAGCCTTTGTTTAGTTACGAGGAGGAAGCTGAGTACGAGAGGGCCTATATTGAGAATATGTACCGCTACTTTGGATACGGAATGTGGGTGGTTTTTGATAAAAATACAGGAAGGCTTATTGGCAGGGCAGGTTTAGAGCATAGAGAGTTCGAGGCGGAGATAGGAAATGAACTTGAAATGGGATATTTATTTGCACCTGAATATCAGCGCAAGGGCTATGCAACGGAGGTTTGTAAGGAAATAATAAAGTACGCAAGGGATAATACGGAGTATAAAGAATTAAATTGTTTTATCAGTGAGAAGAACCTGGCATCGATAAAATTAGCTGAAGGCTTAGGCTTTAATTTCTATGAGCAGACCAACGAGTCGGGAAAAGTGATGAACCGATACAAATATTTATTGAAAACATAAAGAAAAGTTATCGAAGATGAAGCCTGAAAACATTGATTTTTCTAAAAAAATTTCATATAATGTTAAAATAATTTATAGAAATTTAATAGCTCATTTTAATTAAGTAAGCAGGTGATATAAGTGGCTGATATTACAACAGAGGAAATTGAGAAACTCGAGAAAGAATTTCATTCGGGTTCGGATAATATTCGAACAATAAAAGAATTCACAAGTCCGGCGGAGCTCTTCGAAGAGCTTAAAGAGGCGATTCACAAATATCATCCGTCAGCGGATATTTCACTGGTGGAGAAGGCCTATAAAATAGCATACGATGCACACGATGGTCAGGTGCGCAAATCAGGTGAGGCGTATATAATTCACCCGCTTTGTGTTGCCATTATTCTTGCTGACTTAGAGCTTGATAAGGAAACAATAGCAGCCGGTCTTCTTCATGATGTATTAGAGGATACAATCATGACAGAAGAGGAGATGAAGGCTGAGTTTGGAGAAGAAGTTCTTCTTCTCGTTGATGGTGTCACTAAATTGCAGAATCTGCACTTATCAGATAACCAGAACAAGGCACCTAAGGATAAAAATGCAGACAGGCTTGAGATGCAGGCCGAGAATCTGCGTAAGATGTTCCTTGCCATGGCAAAGGATATCCGGGTTATCATGATTAAGCTTGCTGACCGCCTTCATAATATGCGTACACTTAAGTATCAGTCTGAGGAAGCAAAGGTACGTATTGCACGTGAGACGCAGGATATTTACTGTCCGATAGCCCAGCGACTTGGTATCAGTAAGATTAAGATTGAGTTAGATGACCTTGCAATGAAATATCTTCATCCTACAGAATACTATGATCTTGTAGAGAAGGTTGCACTTAGAAAAAGTGTAAGAGACGGATATGTACAGAGTCTTGTAGATGAAGTCAGAGGACATATTTATGCAGCGGGCATCAAGGCTGATATATCAGGAAGAGCAAAGCATTTTTTCAGTATATATAAGAAGATGGTTAATCAGGATAAGACGATTGACCAGATTTATGA
>JAXJVZ010000216.1:0-2986 GCA_036308285.1 Agathobacter sp.
CAGGCACGCTTTCCATCCTCAGATATAATCACATGGTTAATATATCTATCCCATTGGCCGGATCTGGTAATCTCTCTGTTTTTTAAATCTATTATTGCATATGCTTTATTTTTATAAACAATAGCATATGACATATCGTCAGTTGTATATGCCTCAGATAATTTAAAATCCTCACCAAGCTCCAGTTTTTCTGACTTACCTGATTTAACATCGATATATTCTATTATGCCATCTCTCCAGACAATGGCAAAAACTTCATCATCTATATAGCCTGCAGCCTTTATCCTGAGATAATCCTCATCAAGCTCGTATGAGCTTAGCTTTTCATCCTTCTTCTCTTTATAGAAATAAAGCCTGTTCTCTGTGCACATGGCATAGCCCTTTTCGTTTGGTGACATGTAAAATCTGTATGTATCCTCATCATACTGGTCAACCTCACTTAAAGTCTCGTCTTGAAGATATTTCATCACTGTAACATTTGGTGATTTACTATAAGACGCTGCTAATATACCTTTTCTTAACACAAGCTTACTTACCCCATCCTGAACAATGAATGAAGCATCATCATATATTTTACCCTGTGACAAATCAGCAAATATGAATTTTCCATTACATTGAACCATAAAAATCATACTATTATCAGCTGAAATCAAAAGCTCCATAATACCATTTTCAACCTGAAACTGGTTAATAAGATTACCTGTTGAGCTTTCCCATCCATAAACAAGGTTCTCTGTAGCGAAAATCACCTCTCCTTCCCTGCATTTTATTATTGAATTAAAGGTCATAGCGCTGTATTTATCAAATTCTTTTTCAAAGCACCACATAGCCTGGCCTGTAGCAATATCAATATTTTCCACATACATCATGCCGGTATTAGTGCCATTTATTGCAAATACGTCTTCTTTAGAATTAACAGCCAGGCATCCACTGTCCGAAAAATCCATGCAGGCAATGTATGCTCCCCTTGTCTGAATCTGTGTACTGCTATTATCCCTGAGATTACAGACTGTAACTATCGCAGGAGTATTATCATCTAACGGATTAAGGTGCGAAACAGCAAGAAGACTGTCATCAGCTGAAAACTCCAGATCAGAGCAGAAGGATTTTTCATTATTATTTTCCAGACTATATAATTCCTTACCGCTCGTACAATCATAAACGCTGACCTTATTACTGCTGTCAACAGCAAGAAGACTTCCAGCCGCATTAAAACTACAATATAGTTTATTCTCCTCGAATTGCTCCTTCCAGACTTCCTTACCTTCCTTGTCAAAGGCTGTGATAGATTTTTCTGTCACTACCACTAATTTATCTTCATATACTACTGCGCCAATAGATTTAACTGCTTTTGAATTTTCATTATATTCAGGTTCTATTTTGACAATAAGCTCGTTATTCTTAAGGTTCCACCAGTATACTGATTCTCCATTATCAATGCTTGCCAAATTCTCCCCGGCTTCATCCATCCAGATATTGCCAACATTAATATCATGTGTAAGTGATGCATCCTTTCGCATCTTGTTTCCACTTAAGTAACAGCCCAGAGATTGCGTAAGGGCATACTGTGCCTTTGCAACATATGGACGCTCCTGCTCTTTTGTTGGCAATGCAGCAAGAGCTATTGCTGTCGCTGTTTTTCTATCTCCCTCTTCAAGTACAGAAAGCGATGTATCCGCCAGGTATTTTGACTGGTTTATAAGCTTTTCGTTATAGTTAAGCTTTATCTGATTCGCAGTGTATACACTGTAGATTCCAAAAGCGACAGCAAGTGCTGCAACCCCTGAAGAAACAAGTGCAAGACGCTTGAGTCTGCGTTCTCTGTGCCTTTGTCTTAAATCATCATAACTGCAATATAATAATGGAGCGCAAAGTCTTACAACCTCTGTTTTGAGTTTCTTTTTAATCTCAGATTTACTTGCACCTCTTATATCAGCTGCCAGTGGTTCAACATTATTTCCCTCGTCATCAGTAAGTAGCTGTGGTGGAAATGCTTCATCAGGCTCCCCCTCCACCAATACTGCCAGCACATGTTCTCTACCATGCATTTTGATAAATGTATCTATTTCCTTAGCCACCCATTCTGAGCCGGGTGTTCTCGGTGAACAGATTACTATCAAAAATTCCGACTCCGAAAGCGCAGCCTCTATATTGTCGCCAAGGTCACTTCCAATAGGAAGCTCCTCCTGGTCTCTAAATACTCTTTTTATGCTTTTCTTTCCACTTTTCTTCGCTACTGCTTTTGGAACTTTAAAGGTCTCAAGGCTCTTGTGAATATTCTTTGCGACAAAGCTGTCCAGCTCGCTGTGGCGATAGCTGATAAATGCATCGTATCTCATAACTTTTTCCTACTCCGTTGTTCTTATATAATTATCCAAAAAGAGCTTTGGCATTTTATTATGTCAAAGCTCTTAGTGTCACTATTGTTGTGTTTCAGTCTCAGGTGATGATGCCTGATTAACTGTAACTGTAATTGTTGTTGAAGCAGCATTGTATAAAGCTGTTTCTGCAGATGTTATTTTAATTGTATATGTACCAGCAGCAATTGCAGTAACATTTCCATTTGCATCTACTTTAACTCCATTTCCGTCGCCTTGTACAACAGCATATGAAAGAGTTCCCTTACTACTTGATGATGCTCCAATATTCTTTGATTCACCAACTGTAAGCGAGAAGCTTCCACCAGTAGATACCGAAGCATCATTCTTATATACAGAAACCGTAATTGTTGCAGACGCTCCCTTGTTACTTCCAGTCTCTCCTGCCGTAATTGTAATTGTTGTACTTCCAGCGCCCTTTGCAGTAACATTTCCACTTCCATCAACAGTGGCTACACCTGTATTGGAAGATGAATAAGTAAGTCCGGCACCACTACTTGCTGATGCTCCAATATTTTTAGACTGGCCTACTGTTAAGCTAAAGCCGGAAGCAGAGATTGATGTTGAAGCCTTTTCCGGCGAAAGTACTGTTATGGTAACAGTTGCAG
>JAXJVZ010000217.1:0-7175 GCA_036308285.1 Agathobacter sp.
GGTGGAAATATTATAATTGAGCAGCTTGAGACATTGACATTTATTGATGTAAATTCTGCAAAAGGGAGCGTTGCAAAAGGGAATGCTTCAAAGGAAAGTGCAGTTTTGCGAACAAATAAAGAAGCAGCATACGAAATTGCCAGACAGTTAAAGCTTCGTAATATTTCAGGCATGATTATTGTTGATTTCATAAATATGAACTCTGACGAAATTAAGACTGAACTCGTGTCATATTTGAAATCCCTGTTGACAAAAGATGATGTTTTGTGTCAGTATATTGATATGACCAAGCTGGGACTGGTTGAGATTACCAGGAAAAAAGTATATAAATCAATAAAAGAAATTTTGAAATAAATATAAATAATATGTTGACAATATATGTCTTACATGTTAAACTTTAGAAGTTGTAAGAAAACAAAGTAGAGTATCCACTCTCACCTAAGCGCAAATGAGCGACTTAGAGTTAATATTTCCAACATTTTAATTGTGTTAGAGATTGTATAGTGGATAGTCTGCCTATCCACTATTTTTTATTGGAGGTACAAGACCATTAGCGATTTAATGATTAATGAACAAATCAGAGACAAAGAGGTTAGACTTATCGGAGCAGACGGTGAGCAGTTAGGAATCGTTTCTTCAAGGGAAGCGCAGAAGATTGCTGATGAAGCCGGATTAGATCTTGTAAAGATTGCTCCAAATGCAAAGCCACCTGTTTGTAAGGTGATTGATTATGGTAAATATCGTTACGAGCAGGCTCGTAAGGAGAAGGATGCCAAGAAGAAGCAGAAAACTGTTGAGTTGAAGGAGATACGTCTTTCACCTAATATTGAAGCTAACGACTTGAATACCAAGACGAATGCTGCACGCAAGTTCCTCGCAAAAGGAAATAAGGTTAAGATTACGCTTCGTTTTAGAGGACGTGAGATGGCTCATATGAATAGTAGCAAGCATATTTTGGATGACTTCGCTGAAGCACTTTCAGATATTGCTGTAGTGGAGAAAGCACCTAAAATCGAAGGCAGAAGCATAGGAATGGTGCTGGCAGAAAAAAGATAACAATTTAAGGAGGAATACACAATGCCAAAAATGAAGACAAGCAGAGCAGCTGCAAAACGTTTCAAACTTACAGGAACAGGAAAATTAAAGAGAAATAAAGCTTACAAGAGACATATCTTAACAAAGAAGACAACAAAGACTAAGAGAAATCTTAGAAAGGCAGCTATGACTGACCAGACAAATGTTAAGAATATGAAGAAGATTTTACCATATATGTAAGAGTTAGTTAAGGAGGAATCAGATAATGGCAAGAGTTAAAGGCGGATTAGGCGCTAAGAAAAGACATAACAGAGTTTTAAAGTTAGCAAAAGGATACAGAGGCGCAAGATCTAAGCAGTATAGAGTAGCTAAGCAGTCAGTTATGAGAGCCTTAACAAGTTCTTATGCTGGACGTAAGGAAAGAAAGAGACAGTTCCGTCAGTTATGGATTGCTCGTATTAACGCAGCATCTCGTATTAACGGACTTTCATACAGCCAGTTCATGCACGGATTAAAGTTAGCAAATGTTGACCTTAACCGTAAGGTATTAGCTGATATGGCTGTAACAGATGCAGAGGGATTTGCAAAGCTTGTTGAGCTTGCAAAGAGCAAATTAGCATAATAAATATATGATATTAAAGACATCCTTTTAAGGATGTCTTTTTTGTGAATATTTGTATGTATTTATACTCAAAATTTGTATACAATTTGCGGTATACAAATTTTGATAAATAAGATAAAATGAATATAGCTATTCATAGCATATTGAAAGGAGTATAGAGTATGTCAATTTTGGTTACAGGTGGAGCTGGATATATTGGAAGTCATACATGTGTTGAATTGCTTGACGCAGGATATGATGTTGTTGTTTTAGATAATTTAGCAAACTCATCTAAGAAGTCTTTAGACAGAGTAAAGGCTCTTACAGGAAAAGATGTAAAATTTTATGAAGGTGATATTCTCGACAGAGATATTTTGAATACTATTTTTGAGAATGAGACTATTGAGAGTTGTATTCATTTTGCAGGACTTAAGGCAGTAGGTGAGTCGGTTGCTAAGCCTTGGGAATATTATAATAATAATATTGCTGGAACATTAACACTTGTTGATGTTATGAGACAGAATAATTGTAAGAATATTATTTTCTCTTCATCAGCTACAGTATATGGAGATCCTGCACAGATTCCTATTACAGAGGAGTGTCCAAAGGGACAGTGTACAAACCCATATGGTTGGACTAAGTCAATGCTTGAGCAGATTCTCATGGATATTCAGAAGGCAGATCAAGAGTGGAATGTAATATTACTTCGCTACTTTAATCCAATTGGAGCACATAAGAGTGGTACAATGGGAGAGAATCCAAATGGTATTCCAAATAATCTTATGCCATATATTACACAGGTTGCAGTTGGCAAACTTGAGCAGTTGGGTGTATTTGGTGATGATTATGATACTCCTGATGGAACTGGAGTACGTGATTATATACATGTAGTAGATCTTGCAATAGGACATGTTAAGGCTATAAAGAAGATTGAGGAAAAAGCAGGACTTAAGATTTACAATTTAGGAACAGGTCAGGGATATTCAGTTCTTGATATTGTAAAGAATTTTGAAGAGGCAAATGATATTAAGATTCCTTACCAGATTAAACCAAGAAGAGCGGGAGATATCGCTACATGCTATTGTGATCCTGCAAAAGCAAAGGAAGAGCTTGGATGGGAAGCACAGTATGGAATAAAGGATATGTGTGCAGATTCATGGAGATGGCAGAAGAATAATCCTAACGGATACGATGATTAATACTGATTTGTTTAACAATAAAAGGACGAGCAAGGCTCGTCCTTTTTGTTGATGAATTATTCTTCAAAAATAATATTATTTTCATTCATCTCTTTAATTTTTGCGAGAGAATATACATCAAGACCCTGAGAGGCCAATTTTGAAGCACCAGACTGGAAGGATTTCTCAATTACAATCCCAACTCCGGCAACAGTAGCATGGGCCATTCTAAGTAAACGAACAGCACCTGTCATTGCTTCACCATCTGCTAAAAAGTCATCAATAATTAAAACATGATCATCAGATGAAATAACATCAGATGCAAGGCATAATTCGTAATTCTTTTTTGTAGTAAAAGAATTAATTTCAGTCTGGAATAAACGATCATTTAGTATTTTCGAAGGTTGCTTTTTTAAAATAATGAGTGGTACACCCATGCTTAAAGCTGTCATTAAAGCTGGTGAAATTCCAGAACTTTCGATAGCGGCAACTTTTGTTATTCCTCTTGATTTGAAGTGATTAGAAAAATCTTCACCAATATGACTCATTAAAACAGGGTCAACCTGATGATTTAAAAATTTATCAACTTTAAGAATTTCGTTTCCGACAACATGTCCGTCTTTTAGGATTCTATCCTGTAGCTCCTTCATAAAAAACCACCCCCACAGTTTTCTTTTTATTATATCATACATTTCAGTTATTTTGGTTATTAAATTATAAATCTTTTAAAGATTATGCTATAATTAACTTTATGAAAATAACAATTTTATGTGTAGGAAAAGTTAAGGAAAAATTTTATCAGGAAGCAATAAAAGAATTTCAGAAAAGAATGAGCAGATATTGCAAGTTAGATATTATAGAAGTCGCAGATGAAAAAACACAAGAGCAGTCATCAGATATAGAGATTCAGATCGTTAAGGATAAAGAAGGAGAACGATTATTAAAATATATCAAAGATGACGCCTACCTAATTTGTCTTGCAATTGATGGTAAGCAGTTAGATTCAGTAGAGCTATCACAAAAAATGAATCAGTTATTTATTGCAGGAAATAGTCACATCTGTTTTGTGATTGGTGGTTCGCTTGGAATATCTGATAATGTCCTGAATAAAGCAGATTTTAAGCTTAGTTTTTCTAAGATGACATTTCCGCATCAGCTGATGAGAGTTATTTTGTTGGAACAGATATACAGAGGCTTTAGAATAATTAATAATGAGCCATATCATAAATGAAGAATGAGACTTGCCTGATTTTCATATTATTTATATATGAGAAAAGAAATAATTGATTTGTTGGAGCTTCCAAAAGATATAGTGTTAGGAATTCCCCTATTAACCTTAAAAGGTGACATGGAGATAACAATAGAAAACCATAAGGGTATACTTTCATATACAAGTATTGAATTGGAAATTCTTGCAAAAAATTATAGAATTCTTATAACAGGTGAGGATATGATTATCTCAGAGTATTCGAAGGATTCAATAACAATAAAAGGAAAAATTAGTGAGGTGGCGTTTAAGACTTGATTTTTCAGTTTCTTCTACAATATATTACAGGATATCTCAGTGTAGAGATAATTGGGAAAAATACAAGAAGACTCATTAATTTGTGTGCATCAAATAATATTAAACTTCAGCATGTAAAATATATAGATGAAGCAAAGTATAGTTGTGTCATAAAATCAAATGACATTTTCAGAATCATTCCACTATTCAGGAAAACTAAGACAAGATTTATTATTATTTCAAAAAATGGAACAACCAGATATGTGAATCAGTTTCGAAAAAGAGTGTATTGTGTTATATTGTTTATTTTGATGGTTATAATGATTAGAGATTTTTCTGGCAGGATGTGGAGAATTAATACAGTCGGAAATAGCAAAATAACTACACAGCAGATAATAAACGTTCTAGATGATAAAGGATATAAAAAAGGTCAGAAAATTGATTTTATTAACTGCAAAGAGATAGATAGTTTATTAAGAGAAGAATTTCAGGACTTGATTTGGGTTTCCAGTAGTTTTAATGGTACAACGCTTACGGTTTTAACAAAAGAAAGAATAATTTCAGACGAGAAAGAAGAGCAAAGTTATGGAGATATAATTGCGTCAAAAGATGCCATAATAGCATCAATTATTACGCGAAGTGGCAAGCCATTATGTCATAAAGGAGATAAGGTTAACAAAGGAGATGTTCTGGTCTCTACCCAGGTTCCTATTCAGGATGAATATGAAAATGACATGGGAGTATTAGCAGCAAAAGCTGATGCTGAAATAACAGGATATGTGGTATATGAATATAGCAAAAGTTACAATGTCAGAGAATCGATTCTGGTAGAAACAGGTAAAGAACGAAAAACGCTTAAAGTCAGTTTTGGGGAAAATGAAATTAAAATTCCAATGTATTTGGGAGAATATGAAAATAAGACTGAGACAACACAGTATTATTCAGTAAATCCATTTGATTTAATGGATAATCCTATTCTTATAGGTGTTAGTACCAAAAAAGAACTGAAATATTCTGAAAAGATTAATACTGATGAAGAACTAAAACAGCTTTGCAATGAAGATTTTAATAAATTTATTGATGAATTAGAAAAAAATGGGGTTTTAATTCTTTCTAAAAATGTTATCATGGATAAGGTGGGAGATTATGTTCAAACTACAGGAAAAATATATGGTTGTGAGGATATAGTTAAATATTCCCAGGAAAGGTAAATTTATAAATGAGTTTAAATGAGGCGACTCTTACAATACCATCAGAGCATATTTCTAATATTTTTGGACAGTTTGATTGTCATGTAAAAAAAATTGAAAGAACATTAGGTGTTACTATTGTTGTAAGAGATGATCAGTTAAAAATAATTGGAAGTCAGACAAATGCTAACGGTGCAAAGGAATTATTCGAGCAGTTGATTCAGCTGGCAAAAAGAGGCAATGTAATTACAGAGCAGAATGTTAATTATGCTCTTTCTCTTATTGAGGAACATAAAGGAAGTTCAATTGTAGAAATTGATAAGGATATAATATGCCATACAATAAATGGTAAGCCTGTTAAACCAAAGACAATTGGTCAGAAGGAATATGTTGATGCCATTAGAAAAAAAATGATTGTTTTCGGAATGGGTCCTGCAGGAACTGGCAAGACATATCTTGCCATGGCAATGGCAATTACTGCTTTTAAGAATGAAGAGGTTGGCAGAATAATCCTTACAAGACCTGCAATTGAAGCAGGAGAGAAATTAGGTTTCCTTCCAGGAGATCTTCAGAGTAAAATTGATCCATATCTTAGACCTTTATATGATGCATTATATCAAATTATGGGGGCTGAAAGCTTCCAGAAAAATATGGAAAAAGGTCTTATTGAGGTTGCACCTCTTGCATACATGAGAGGAAGAACTTTGGATAATGCGTTTATTATTCTTGACGAGGCACAAAACACTACTCCGGCACAAATGAAAATGTTTTTAACAAGAATTGGTTTTGGATCAAAAGTAGTTGTTACAGGAGATGCTTCACAGAAGGATTTGGCACCTGGTGCAAAATCAGGATTAGATGTAGCACTCAAAGTGCTTAAAAAGATTGATGATATCGGAATATGCACTCTGACCAGTAATGATGTTGTCAGACATCCGCTTGTACAGAAAATTGTACAGGCATATGATGATTATGAACATAAGACAGAAGCTAAGAAAAACAAAGCAGGGAGAAAAATAGTTGAAAGAAAAGATTAATTATATCAGGGTTGCATCAGTATCTGTTATAGCAATTGCAACAATAATTTTTACTAGTTTTTTCTGCTATTTTCAGGGCTTTTATCCAGACGAATATATATCTGTATTTTTTATAGATTTTATATTTCTGATGATATTTATTTTTGAGTTGGAATTCGAAAGAATTCATAAAAAATTAGACGGCAATGTTAATTCGAGATTTACAAGAATTGCTATAGGATATGTTATTTGTATAGTATTTTGTTGTGGAATAATTAATTTACCAATATATTGTAAACCGGTTATTATTCTGCCGCTGATTATGTGTTCGGTATCGAATGAGATTATTTCGTTAATTTCCTCACTTTTTTTAAATGTTTTAATAAGCATGATAGTATCAGGTGATTATTATGAACTTCTGGCAAATATAATTATTACAGTATTTGGAGTGATGATTGCTAAATTATTCCGAAACAAGAAGTTATATATATATGCATGTATTCTTATCATATGCTTTTCTATTGGAATACCGGAGTTGTTTTATTACTGGAATCAGAAGAGTGTTGATTATAATATCATATATATGTCAGCAATCGGTGCATTAGCAGTATGTGTTGTCTGTTATGTTTTGTTTAATTTTGTTTTTCCTGA
>JAXJVZ010000218.1:0-5397 GCA_036308285.1 Agathobacter sp.
GGACGATATATCTTGCGCTCTTTTTCAAAAGCCCCCGGCTCTTTTCTGGTATCAAAACCATAAAGCATAGCCTTTAAAAAGGCGGCCATTGTACTCTTTCCCCAGCCGTTAGGCTCATTTATTATATTGATACCTTCATTGAAGTTAATATTAAGATTTGATAATTTACCAAAATTTTCTATATGACACGCAATTAATCTCAATGGTTATATCTCCTCTCCGCTAAGAGCCTGAATTCCACATCTGATAATCTCGGATTTTCTTTCCTCATCCAAATCAGAACCAAGTACCATTCTAATAAACTCGCCCTTTAAAGACACATCCTTCTGATAATCCTTGTAATTCATTCTAAGCTTTGTATGATTATAAACCTTCTCAAAGAAGTAATAATCCTCAAACATATCCTTAAGGAAGTCACAATTAATCTCACTCTCGACATCAACCTCTCCCTCAAGCACAAACTTGACGAGACTTCTCGACGAATACTCCTTATTCGCAAGAGCCTCCTCCATCTTTGCAGCTGCTTCCTGGGTGGTCATGACTCCTGTTACATCTACCGGCAAAGTATACAGGTTGCGATAAGCAATAGGGACAAATTCCAGCGATGCAGTAAGTGACTTCTCATCAATATCCAGAAGAACAAACCCTTTATCTCCACATTCATCAAAGCCTCTGCCCTCTAAGCATCCACTATAGCAGTAGACACCTCTTGCATCGAGCTGACCTGCCTGGTATTCATGAACATGGCCAAGAGCAAGGTAATCTATATTCTTATTCTTAAGACTGTCAAGATTAATTATTTCTGCCTTGTCCTTTATTCCATAATCGGTTATCTGTCCATGAAGTGTAACCACATTGTATACTCCATGATCTAACACAAGTGAATTATATGCAGTTACCTGATTCTCCTTCGATAGCTCAAGCCCGCTAATAACAACATTTCCGTAACTATAAGACTTCCATGAATCCTCAAATAATTTCAGGTTCTCTGGTATCTCATCAAGCTTTGACAGGAAATTGTCATAGTCATGATTACCCTTCAAATACAGGAAATCAATATGTGGATGCTGCAGAATAGTATCCCTTACAAGATTTCTTGCCGTCGCAGAAACATTTCTCGTGTCAAAAAGATCACCCGCAATTATTACTACTCTTACTCCATTCTTAGCTGCATAATCCACCATGCGGCTGAATGTTCTAAGTATCTCCATTTTACGTTCTTTGGCCTGCTCCTTCGAAAGATTCGCAGTCATCTTTGAATCTAAATGCAGGTCTGCGCAATGAATGATTTTCATTCTACATCCCCTTCAATCTCTTCTATGGCGTCCACTCCGCGCATCTGGATGACCGGTCCGCCCTTCTTCTCTATATAATCCCTGGTGATTGTAACAGCACCAATATTATCATCTTTTGGAATTTCATACATGATATCAAGCATGAATTCTTCAATTATGGCACGAAGAGCTCTCGCACCAACCTTCTTCTCCTTAGCCTTCTTGGCAATTGAATAAAGCGCATCCTCATCAAACTTAAGGTCAACCTCATCCATCTCTAAAAGCTTCTGATACTGCTTAACTATAGCATTCTTAGGCTCAACAAGGATCTTAACAAGCATATCCTCAGTAAGGGATTCAAGTGAGAACATTATTGGGAGACGTCCTAAAAACTCAGGAATCATTCCAAATTTTCTAACATCCTCTACAGTTGCTTCCATAAGAAGATTCTCCTGACCGTCATACTTATCCTTAAGGTCTGCCTTGAAGCCAATTGAAGCCTCTTTGTTAAGTCTTTCTTTTATGATTTCCTCAAGATCCGGGAAAGCTCCTCCACAAATAAATAAAATATTCTTTGTGTCTACCGTTGTCATTGGAACCATCGCGTTCTTGCTGCTTGCGCCAACCGGAACCTCTACCTCAGCTCCCTCTAAAAGTTTAAGCATTCCCTGCTGAACTGACTCGCCGCTTACATCACGCTGACTGGCATTTTTCTTCTTTGCAAGCTTATCAATCTCATCGATAAAAATGATTCCATGCTCAGCTCTCTCGACATCATTATCAGCTGCTGCAAGAAGCTTACTTACAACCGACTCAATATCATCTCCTATGTAACCTGCCTCTGTAAGGGAGGTTGCATCTGTGATTGCAAGAGGTACATCAAGAAGTCTTGCAAGAGTCTTAACAAGATATGTCTTACCAGAACCTGTTGGTCCAAGCATAAGCATATTTGACTTTTCAATTTCAATGCCATCATCATCACCAGCCATCACACGCTTGTAATGATTATATACTGCAACCGACATTACTTTTTTAGCCTTTTCCTGACCAATCACATAATCATCAAGGCTTGCCTTAATCTTATGTGGTGCCGGAATTGAGTGAATATCAAGTACCGGTGCTTCCTTCTTCTCTTTTGGTTTCTTCTTTTTAATCTTCTGGCTCTCCGGGAAAAATCCTTTCAGGTCTGACAGGTTAATCATGCTTATATTAGGCATTCCTCCCAGATTAGGCATATTTGGAATATTCCCCATGTCCATATTACTGAAAATATTACTATTATTCATAGTATCGAAGGTCTTCTGCATACAATCATTACATATACAGATACCTCCCTGTATCTTAATCATCTTGCCGGCAACACTTTCAGGACGTTTGCACATGTAGCAAATATCCTCGTACTCGTTATCGTTACCGTCGTCTATTACTTCTCTAAAATCTTCGTTCTCTGCCATTGCGGTATTTACCACCTTAATTATTTACTGTAATTTTTGTATCCAACTTCCTGAAGCTTTGCATCCTTTGCCTCTACCTGCTCCTTAAGCTCTTTTGAATACTCTTTTAATCTTGCCAGAATATCTGCATCACTTGTTGCAAGAATCTTAGCTGCAAGTATACCAGCGTTTGCTCCACCGTTGATTGCAACTGTTGCTACAGGGATTCCTGTTGGCATCTGAACGATGCTGTAAAGTGAATCTCTTCCTCCAAGTGATGTTGTATGCATTGGGATTCCAATTACCGGCATTGGGAAAATTGCTGCGCACATTCCCGGAAGATGTGCTGCCATTCCTGCCCCGGCAATGATTACTTTAAAGCCTTTCTCCTCTGCTGTCTTAGCATAGTTAAAGAATACGTCAGGCTCTCTGTGTGCTGAGATAATTGTCATCTCATAGCTGATACCTAACTGCTCTAAAATGTCTGCTGCTTTTGCCATTACAGGCATATCTGAATCGCTTCCCATTACTATTCCTACAAGTGCCATTTAAAGTTCCTCCATTTTTCGTATAAATTTAATTCATCTGATCAAGTGGTACATTAAGTGCCTCTGTTCCTGAAACAACAAAACGCCCGTCTCTGATTATATCTTCTGTAGTTTCATCCTTATGAATAACTGTAATTGACTTCAGCTCATCATAAGGTATTGTTATATCCGTATGGCAGTTAAAATATGCCTTGGAAATATCGGTTTTGCGCAGGTATGAGATGCTGTTATCTCTTGCCACGATTGCCTTTCCATCCGGATTATAAGTCATGTTATCCTCATCGTATGAGTAACAGGTATCACCCACTGCAAAATGTGGTCCTGTCTTCTCTGCGATAAGTATTGGCAGTTTATCTGCTATATTATAATCTCTTCCCATCTTGTACGCTGTCGTATTAGTACCGATAGCAAACTCTCCCATCGGAAGTGTATCATGGTGGAAAAGAATATTATCCGCTATAAATTTCCTGTTTGCTTCCTCTGTTTCGAAATTGGTACATGTGTAATTCTCAATCATACCATCCCTAAAATCAATTTCAAGATTCTCGTATTTAAGTCCGTTAAGATATACATGGCTTACATGAAGCTTTCCTGTAGTTCCCATAAGAACAGGAGTAGTAAACACCTCGCCTACAGGAATATTTACATCTGCAACACAGTTTTCAAAGGCTGTTTCCTTTTCCGGATTTTCCAAATCATAAATCTTAACAAACAAATCTGTCTTATTCGAACCTTCACCTTCGATATGAACATAATCTGCAGTGTCTAATACATCGATAATTTTCTGCTGCATATCGCGGTATAGAATATAGTCTAAAGTATTAAGCTTTACTGTCTGTTCAAAAATTGCCTCATAGTTGTCTCCAATTGATGAAACAGGATATGCAATAATTGTAAAGCTTCTCTCTTCACCTCGGATATATTTGTATAATTGCTGCGAATTCTGGCTTCTAAGGTGCACATAGAGCTGTTGCTGTACATCTGAGAATGCAACATTCTCTTCCTTGCTAACTGGCGAGAATGGTTCCTCACCAAACACTTCAATTACGGCAGGACCACCATAGTATGGTGCTATATCCTTAATCTTCTCAAGACTATTATGATAACATTCTATGTTGTACTCAACCCATGCCTTATCCATCCAAAGAGCGGCATCTTCCTTATGGTCATAGTCAAACTGCCTGTTTACCGATATAGAATCAGGAGTGAGCACCGCTTCAAGACCAATTTTCGAAAAATTATCCATTGCAGCTTTCACAACTCTCTCAAAACCAATCGGATAAATAATCTGCACTATCTTTTTCTTAGAAATATCTTTGTTACATACTTCAAATCCAATTCTATAGCCTTCTGTATAAGTATCCGCCATAGACTGAATCTGTTCATCACTAAATGTATTTAAAAGTGCCCGGCTCTTCTTCTCATCCTCTCCTATATACATTCCGTATTCATACAGATAGTCTTCTTTTGTAAGATCAGCATGAAGCACAAGCTGTCTATAATAATCACATGCCGGATTAATAGAATGGTTAATATTATACTCATTAAAAACTTCAGAATAATCATGCATAAATGAGTATACACAGGCCCTGATATCCTTTATGGAAGGCTCTGGCTCATCGCAGAAATAACCATATAATTCCACTACAAGTTCTGCATATATACACAGATAAGTAATATCACCCTCACACAGGGATTTATGCAATCCAATAAGCTTTGCATAAATTGCTGAGAACAACTGGCCATAATCTTTTCCGAGCATGGCTACCGCATATGCCGGATTTGCATAGCTGTTCTCATAATTTGATTTAATTACCGGTTCATAGGCCTTCTGATTATTATCAAAAGTTCTTGCCTGCTGTGATACAAACATCTTCTCAAGAGACAAAATATAGCTGGCAGCAGCCTTGAAAAACTGCGCATAAACCTCTTCTATCTCACTTTCATGTTCAATCTCAAAAAGACGCCCCATCACCATTTCCAGGCGTTCCTTCATTATTGAATTACTCTCTTCATTTAACTCTTTACAACTCATTAATATTTATAAACCTTTCCACTACATAAGTCCTGATATATAGGTTCCGGCCCAGCACAAAATCACTAAAATGGATAAAATCGTCGCAATATGTGGAAAAAGCTTAA